>CAZZZQ010000601.1:0-2703 GCA_964658405.1 uncultured Sphingomonas sp. | reverse complement strand
CTTCTGGCGGAAGTCTTCGCCCTTCATCTCGACCACAACACACATCTCCTGCAGCCGCGAACGCATGCGTTCGCCGATCCGGTCGCCCAGGGTCTCCTCACGGGCAACTCTCGCCTCTTTCGAGGTGGCTGCAAGCTCCGTGCCCAGCGGGCCGAAGTTCGCATAGTTGGTCGTGATGATCGTGGTGCGCCGGTCGTTATAGCGGGTGTTCAGGATGTGGGCGACCGTGTCCCAGACCCAGTCCGTCGGCTTTGAGGCACCGAGTTCGTCGAGCACGAGGATCTCCGCGTCGAAGACCGGTGCGAGTACTTCCAGCTCAGTCGCCGCGACGGCACGGTTATAGCTGTGCTGCACCTGCTTCAGCAGGTCGCGGTAGTCGCAGAAGAGGCCGGTTGCACCGCGCTCCGCGACCAGGGCCTGCAGGATGCCGACCGCGAGGTGGGTCTTGCCGACCCCGATCGAGCCGGTCAGCAGGAGACCCGTGCCGTTTGTGTCCATCGGATAGCTCTCGACGAACTTCCGGGCGCGAAGATGCGCGGCGCCCAGGGTCCGGTGAGCTCCGCCAAAGCTGCTTTCGAAGTTCTCGAGGGTGCAGTTGGCGTAGCGCTGCGGAATGTGGGTCCGTTTGAGCATGCGGTTCGTCCGGCGCTCGATCTGGCAGACGCAGTCCTGCGCGAACTGCGTGCCATCGGGGCGATGGACGATCTTCAGGCCGAGGCCGCCGCAGATGGGGCAAGGTGTGGGAGTGGGCATATAGAAGCTTTTGGCAGTTTCCTGCCGGGAGGGCTGCTCGTTGCGGAACCGACCGTCTCTTCAGTATCCCACCCTCTGAATCGTATTGCTCCCTGTGCGAATCACATATAAACTGAGGAAACTGTCTGAGTGCTCTCTAACGGGAGCGCAGACGGCGGCGCGACAGGCCCTTCGATGTGACGTGAGTCTCCCGTTGCAAGCGATCCGCGAGCCGGCAGGCAAGACCAGGTAGAAAAGAGAGTTTGAATCATGGCAAAGAAGGGAATTCACCCGTCGTATAACGACATCAACGTCAAGTGCGCTTGTGGCACGATCTTCCAGACACGCTCCACGCACAAGGGCGACATCGTCCTCGAAATCTGTGCAGCATGCCACCCGTTCTTCACCGGCAAGCAGAAGCTGATCGATACGGCAGGCCGTGTTGAGCGCTTCCGTCGCAAATTCGCCAAGTCGGACGCCGGCAAGGCCGAAACCGCCGCAGCGAAGTAAGCGGAGACGGACGACACACACCATCGGGCCTCCGCCACCGCGGAGGCCCGATTTTTTGTACCAAGCAGCCCCTACCGATGAAGAAGCGCTACACCCTCGAGCAGAAACGCTGGGACGACCCTACCGAGCACGCCATGCCGGAGCACACGCGCGTTCCTGCCAGCTTCACCATTGGCAACGTCCCGATCGCTCCCGCCACGGTGCTCGCACCCATGGCCGGGGTAACGGATACGGTCTTCCGGCGCTTTATCAAGAATGCCAGCCAGTTCTCCCCTGCGAATACTGAGGGCGTCGATATCGAGAGCACGACCTCGAATCAGCAGTCGGGCTGCGGCCTGATCATGACGGAGTTCACCTCCGCCGACGGCCTCTCCCGGATGCGCGAGACCAAGCGGAAGCGCTACCTGACCTACTACGACGACGAGCACCCAATCTCCGCGCAGCTCTTCGGATCGAACCCGGAGACGCTCGCCGACTCGGCCCGCATCGTACAGGATGCCGGCTTCGATCTGGTCGACCTGAACCTCGGCTGCCCGGCCAAGCGGGTGGTTGCCTGCAACGGCGGCTCAGGTCTGCTCCGCGACCTGCCGCACATTGAGACCATCTTCAAGGCGGTCCGCGCGGCGGTGTCGATTCCCTTCACCGTCAAGTTTCGGATGGGCTGGAACGATCACCACATCGTCTGCGTCGAGCTCGCAAAGATGGCGGAGGACTGCGGGCTGAATGCAGTCGCGCTGCACGCCCGGACGCGCGAGGACGGCTACACCGGCCAGGCGCGCTGGGAGTACATCGCCGCCGTCAAGGATGCGGTCAGCATTCCGGTGATCGGAAACGGTGACGTTCGCACGCCGGAGGATGCCGCGGCGATGGTCCATGCGACCCACTGCGACGCTGTGATGATCGGCCGTGCAGCGCCGGCGAACCCGTGGATCTTCCGGCAGATCGCCCAGTACACCGCGACGGGAAGCTACGAGCAGCCGACCGACCAGGATCGTTACCGCATGATTCGCGACTACTTCTCCATGCTCGTCCACGAGATTGAGATCGAAGAGGCCGCGGAGGCGGCACGGGCGGCGGTCATCACCGCCTCTGGCCAGACGGCACGGGAGCAGCGTCACCGCGACTGTATCGGCAAGATGAAGCAGTTTGCCAGCTGGTTTACCCATGGCGTTCCCGGCGGAAGCGCGCTGCGGAAGCAGATCTTCGAGGCGAAGAAGGGGCCGGCGGTGCTTGATGCAATCGAGGCATTTTTTGATGGAAACGCTGCGGCTGCCGCGCGTGGCGAAGAGCATCCGGAGCTGGAAACGGAGCTTGAGGCTATCCTCAACTAATGCAGCTGACCTTTCGCCGCAACCCGAAGACGACCGGATGGGAGCGACGGGCTGCGCTTGCGCTGCTTGCCGGGATTGGGACGTTCCTGATTACGCTGCCGGTGGGTTTCTTCCTGTTTCTGCATCATTT
>CAZZZQ010000600.1:0-2704 GCA_964658405.1 uncultured Sphingomonas sp. | reverse complement strand
CGCGCCGTCCTCGATCGAGCGAAGGCAGACCCGAAGAATGGCATCGACACCATCCTGACGCACGACCAGATCGTGGCGCGTGGCGGCTTTCCGGATGCCGTATTTCTCGTCGACTTCAAGGATGGCTATCTGCCCGGGGTTAAGTTTTCCGGACCGGTGGTCGAGCCGACTGACTCGCTCAAGGGGATGCACGGCTACCTGCCGTCGCGAGACTCGATGCGCTCCGCCTTTTTTGTCATGGGATCTGGCGTTGCAGCGGGCCGTAAGCTGGGTGTGATCGACATGCGCCAGATCGCTCCAACCCTCGCCGGTCTCCTGCAGGTAAAGCTCCCCGCCGCCCGGCAGCCGCCCTTGAAGATCCAATAGCCACATACGCCTTAAAACTGTCATCCTGGGCGAAGTCGAAGGACCTGCGGTCGCTTGTCCCGCCCTTGCTTGACGATCCTCCAGCGCGTCGACTATACGCATCACATGGCAATGCCTCGCGGCCCTATGTTCAGAGCGATCGTCCTCAGTGCGTCTGTGCTGGCGACGACGCTCGCCGGCTGCAAGCAGAGCGGACCTCCGAAGCGGCAAGCCGAGCCGGTCGCGCTCAAAGCGCCGCCCGCAACCCCGATCGCCGAGAAGAAGGACGAGCTCGGCACCACCAGCTGGAATCCGCAGTGGGATCTCGAGGTTGAAAAAGCGCTCCCAGCAGACCTGCTCTCAGCAGAGGCTGCACGAGCCGTCCACAGCTACTGCCCGAACTTCGCAGCGGAGTCTGAGGAGGACAAGCGCAGCTTCTGGGCCTACGTCTTCCAGGCGCTCGCAGGAGCGGAGGCCGGGCTTGAGCCCACTACCAGCGTTCACCACACCCAGGCCGCAGTTGCGAAGATCGACACGGTTACCGGCCACTCGATCCGCCAGCAGGGACTGCTCCAGCTGACCTACCAGGATGCGGAGCGCTACGGCTGCGACTTCGACTGGGAGCATGACAAGGAGCTCGGCCTGAAGGATGCCGATCGAACGATTTTGCAGCCGGAGAAGAACCTCA
Source organism: uncultured Sphingomonas sp. (assembly GCA_964658405.1). Lineage (GTDB taxonomy): Bacteria > Acidobacteriota > Terriglobia > Terriglobales > Acidobacteriaceae > Edaphobacter. The sequence goes on along the minus strand of CAZZZQ010000600.1, from coordinate 1,671 downwards.
AATGCGGCGTGAAGATCATGGAGAACCAGATCATCAAGCAGAAGAAGCCGCTCATCGTCCGCTCGAGCTACTGGTCAACCCTGCAACCGGGCACAAAGAGCTATCGCGTCTTTGCCAAGCAGATGGCCAATGTTCCGGCGGCATGTGGCGTCGGGACACGAACGCATCGCCACCATTAGTCCTCTGGCGAAACACAAAGGAGCATCATGCGCGCCTTCAAGATTCTGATCTCCGCAGCGCTGGCCGCCGCTACGGTTGCCTCCTCGGCCCAGCGTCCGGTCGTTCAACTCTATCCGGGCGTGGCACCTGGGTCGGAGGGGAAGACGGCGGCGGAGGTCGTGAGGCTGACGCCGCAGGGAGAGCACGTCTACTCCTCCGTGCATCATCCGTCGCTCACGGTCTACCTCCCGGCCGCGGGAACGGCGACCGGCGTGGGCGTCCTCGTCATCCCTGGCGGCGGACATCGCGAGATCTGGGCGGATCACGAGGGCTTCAACGTAGTCAACTGGCTCAGCCAGCACGGTATCGCCGCCTTTGTGCTGAAGTACCGCCTGGCACGTGAGCCGGGGTCGACCTATACCGTTGAGGGTACGGAGCTGAACGATGTCCGGCGGGCGATGCGGATGATCCGAAGCCATGCAGGCGAGTGGAGCGTCGATCCGGCCCACCTGGGCGTGATGGGTTTCTCGGCCGGCGGCGAGCTTGCCGCTCTGGTCAGCACGAGCCCGGATGCCAACTCGCAAAGTGCTCAGGATGCCGTGGAAAAGCAGAGCAGCAGGCCTGCCTTCCAGGCGCTGATCTATCCTTCGATTCCGAAGAACATGCCGCTTTCAAAGGCGACGCCCCCTGCCTTTCTGGCCTGCGGCGAGGATGACGTCCCGCGCGTCTCGGAGGCGCTGCCCGTGCTCTATCTAAAGATGAAGCATGCGGGCATCCCCGCTGAACTACACGTCTTCTCTGGCATCGGACACGGCTTTGGGATTCGCTCCACGAATCCTGAGAACGTGAAGGACTGGCCGAACCTGTTCACCCACTGGCTTGAAAGCACCGGCTTCATCAAGCACTGAAGAAGGTGCAGGTCCTAGCCGGTCACTCGCTGCGCTGCTCGGCTTCGTTCAGGCGTCGTCTGTCTCCCGGTGGACTCTTCCAGCGCTGGATCGGCCTTGAACCATCCATCTGCAGCGGCGGCGACATGGAGGCAGGCCCGCGATGGGGAGGTGGCTCGACGACCAGTTGAGCAAGGTTCAGGAAGGTACGCAGCACGGCGCCGGAGTAGAGCGCGCAGGTTCCGTCTGCAAACGTTATAAGAGCTGCTTCTTGAAACTGATCCACGTTGACGATGGCGGTGGCGGATTGAACCTTCATGAGCGTGCTCCGGATTTGAGTCATCCAGCTCCGTGGCGTAAGCGAGTCAGAATGCTTCAAATGTGAGATGGTAAACGCAGCTGAGCGACTCGCCTGGAGCGGATCTGTATCGTTTTGCTCGAAAATCACGCATTTTGCTCAGATTTTGATGCAGTCCTGCCGGCCGCGCAAGGCGCCTCGAGCTCTCAACAGAAAGCTCTGCCAGCCTGGAGGGAATTCACTCCCTAGCTGGGTAATGCCTGACCTGTTTGGAGGGAATGGTCGGGGCGGAGGGATTCGAACCCCCGACCCTCTGGTCCCAAACCA
>CAZZZQ010000599.1:0-2705 GCA_964658405.1 uncultured Sphingomonas sp. | reverse complement strand
TGACGCGCTCGGTCAGCAGGTTGTAGGTCGCCAGCGCGAGCGGCGAGACCTTGACGGCTCCGGAGGTCGCAGGCGCCTGCTTCCAGGCCTTGTCGCCGCGAAGCGTGAAGATGTAGGAGAAGACCGGTGCCGAGGCGACGAAGTCAGGCGTCTCGCCGGGGGTCCCGAGCAGGTTCAGCGGAACAGCGATGCCTTCGCTCACCAGCCGTGCGAGCAGCGTGCGTGCCTGTTCCGTATCTGCCAGCACCGGGTTTGCATTCGGCGCGCCGAGAACGGCTTCGACCAGGGTCGGTGCGGGTGCGGGGAGCTGCTGCGAACGCGAGCTGAAGAGGACAAGGCCCGTCGCATTGATCCAGCTGCGAAGATTCTCAAAGGTCAGCAGGGCTTCACCCTGTTGGTGCCACTGGAGGAGACGGGAGGCGGCGAGTTGTTCAGCCGTGGGGAGGTTCGTGCTTGAGGTGCTCAAAGGGTGGTGCCTTCCTGCTGGGCGCTCTGATTTTGAAACGAGCGTGGTGCAGCAATCCTTCGCGCTGGCTAGGGATATTTCTAAATTTTCAAGGGACGAGCGTTAGGCCAGGCCTTCTGAGCCGAGCTTCTGAGCTAGATACGCTGGAACGCTTTCTGTACGTCCTTATAAGAATACCGCAAAGCGATGGGTCTGCCGTGCGGACAGCTGGTCGGATGTTCGGTTTTCCCCAACTCCGCCAACAGCCAGTCGATCTTCGACGGCTCGAGCGGCGTATTGATCTTGATCGCCGCATGACAGGCGATGCTCGCCGCCACCCTGCGCCGGCGCGTATCGGCGTTCTCCGTCTGCTGCTCCCGCTCCGGGACGCCAAGCACCTCCTCCAGCATCCGCTCGAGCTCCCTGCCCTCCAGGCCGACCGGGGCCGCCTTGATCGCCAGCGTTCGCGGTCCGAATGGCTCCGCCTCAAAGCCGTTCAGCTCCAGCTCCTTCGCCAGTTCAGCGAACCGGATCATCTGCGCCGGAAGCAGGTCGACCAGCAGCGGCATCAGCAGCCGCTGCCGCTGCACCTGCTCGACCTCACGCTCCCGCAAGATCTTCTCGAACAGCACACGCTCGTGCGCCACATGCTGGTCGACGATCCACAGCCCCTCGTCATTTACGGCAAGGATGAACGAATCGCGCAGCTGGCCAAGCGGCCTCAGCGTTGCAAGCGCGTTCAGGGTCTGCGCCGGATCATCCTCGGCGCGCTCCGGCTCATAGCCGACGGCGATCGTCTGCCCGGCAAAGTCCAGCCGCCCGGGCGACTCCGGCATGGTCGGAGCCTGCAGCGTGAAGGCCTCCGCATCGGCGAAGGTCGGGTCCTCGTCCGACGGTGGGCGCGGGGTAAAGACCGGCGGATCCGGCGCCCCCGGCATCGGGCTGACGTCGAGCAGAAGCGAGCTCGCCGCACTGTTCGCCGGCGGATGCAGGGCCATCGTGAAGCTCGTCGCCGGCCGCGCGCTCATCAGCGTCGTCCGGACGGTATCGCGGATAAAGTCGTGCACAAAACTGTTCTGGCGGAAGCGAACCTCGGTCTTCGCCGGATGAACGTTGACGTCAACCTCCTGCGGCGGCATCTCGAGAAACAGCAGCACCACGGGGAAGCTCGTCGGCGGAATTACATTCCGGTAGGCCTCGATCAGCGCGTGGATCACCAGCCGGTCGCGGATCAGCCGCTGGTTGACGAAGACATAGATCGAGTTCCGGTTGAGCTTCTGCAGCTCCGGCTTCGACACAAATCCGGTGATGCGTATGTACCCCGGATCGGGCGGAGCGTAGTCGGCCTCGCGCTTCCACGGCGGCGGCTCCGGTAGTCCCGCGCGCGCAAAGTCCATCTCCGAGGTGGTCGGAAGCATCAGCGTCGACGTGTCTCGCCCGAAGATCTGGTAGAGCCGCTCCCCCGCATTCGCCACGGCAGGCGCAATCAGCAGGGCCTGCGTGGCCGAATGCAGCTCGAAGTGCTTCGTCGGGTGTGCCAGCGCGTAGTGCGTCACCAGCGCGGCGATATGCGACAACTCCGTCGACTCCGACTTCAAAAACTTCCGGCGCGCCGGCGTATTGAAGAACAGGTCGCGAATCTCGAGCGTCGTCCCGAACGGCATCCCGGCCTCTTCGACCCGCAGGATATTGCCACCCGCAATCTCGATCTCAGTCCCCGCCGCGTCCTCTTCAGCTCGCGTCTGCAGATGGACCCGCGCCACCGACGCGATCGACGGCAGTGCCTCGCCACGAAACCCCAGCGTCGCAATCGAGAGCAGGTCATCCGAGGTGCGGAGCTTGCTGGTCGCATGCCGCTCAAAGGCGAGCAGGGCGTCGTCGCGCACCATGCCATGGCCGTTATCGACGATGCGGATCAGCTTCCGGCCGCCCGCCTCAACCTCGATGCGGATGCGGGTCGCACCGGCGTCGATCGAGTTCTCCAGCAGCTCCTTGACGACCGACGCAGGCCGCTCCACCACCTCGCCGGCAGCGATCTGGTTTGCCACCTGGTCGGAGAGGATGCGAATTCGGCCCATCCCTCGATTGTAGTGAATCGAGGGGCGGAAAACCTTGCCTCTGCCCAGCCTCTATTCCAGTTCGGGAAGACCGCTGAACGCCAGTACGCCCTGACGCCGGGCGGGCGCCACTTCGTGGGGTGTTTGACGCTTCGCGTGTTTCGGCTAGGTTCGGAGCCCGGCTGCCTGGTAGATCTGCTGGA
>CAZZZQ010000598.1:0-2716 GCA_964658405.1 uncultured Sphingomonas sp. | reverse complement strand
GATCATCAGGCCAAGGGTCAGCTCGGCGACGGCGACGGCGTTGGCGCCGGGGGTGTTCATAACGACGATGCCGCGGTGGGTGGCGGCTGCGGTGTCGATGTTGTCGACGCCGACGCCGGCGCGGCCAATGACGCGGAGCTTCGGTGCGGACTCAAGCAGCCTGGCGTCGGCCTGGACGGCGGAGCGGACGACGAGAGCGTCGGCGTCGGCGAGCTCGGCGGCGAGGCCGTTCTTGATCTGGTCCGGGGTGATGATCTCCCATCCAGCCTCCTGCTGGAAGACGGCTAGGGTGGCGGGCGAGACTTTTTCGGCGAGAACGATCTTCATGAAGCTCCTGAATAAGTACGTGCTGCGAACGAGTTAGCGGATCATGTGCGGAACGAAGGAACTTACATTATCGGTGATCGGGCCGGCGGACTCCCGGATGCCGAGGCCGCTGCAGTCCTGGTCGATCATCCAGAGGCCGAGGACGGGGTGGCGGTTGTTGAAGATTGCGTCAGGGGCGAGGGCCTGGACGACCTGCCGGCCGGTGTAGGGGCCGTCGGTGCTGGCGACGGTCGCGCCATCGCGGACGATGGTGATGTTGGCGCCCTCGCGGGAGTAGAGCGGCTTGCGGACATAGTCGCGGAGGGTGTGGTTCTGCGGCTGGAGGAAGCTGCCCGCGGGGGTGTCGAAGTGCGCCTCGAGCAGAAGCTCGTGCTTCGGGTAAAGCTGCCAAAGAATCGGCAGGATGCCCTTGTTGGAGAGCAGCATCTTCCAGATCGGCTCGATCCAGCGCATGTCCGGGTAGGTGGCGAGGGTGTGGATGCCGAACTCCTCGTGCAGCATGATCTCCCATGGGTAGAGTTTGAAGACGGAGAACATCTGGTCTTCGTTGGGATCGAGGAAGGCCTGCCGTTCATCGTTCCAGCCGATCTCCTCCATGTACATCTGAAGGGTCTCGAGGCCGGCCTGCTGGGCGGTGTCGCGGAGGTAGGCGAGGGTCAGCTGGTCTTCGGGCGAGTCCACGCCCGCAAAGTAGATGGGCTTCGAGAGGTAGCCGTCGAGGTCCTTCCACTTGGCGATCAGCCGGTCGTGGATTGAGTTGAACTGGTCGGAATCGGGATAGACAGCTTTCAGCCACTCCCACTGGATGACCGCCGCTTCGAGGAGCGAGGTGGGGGTGTCGGCGTTGTATTCAAGCAGCTTCGGCGCGCCGGTGCCGTTCCAGGAGAGGTCGAAACGGCCGTAGAGGGCGGGCGGCTCGTTGTTCCACGCCCACTCGATGGCCTCGATCGCGGACTCGGGGATGTCGAGTTCGGCGTAACGCTTCTCGTCGATGACGTGCTGGGCGGCGGCGAGGCACATGGTCTGGAGGGTGTTCCCGGCGGCCTCGAGGGTCTCGATCTCGGCGAGGGTGAACTGGTAGCAGGCGGACTCGTCCCAGTAGGGGGTCCCGTCCTGGAGGGTGTGGAAGGTCAGGCCCGCTGCTTCGACCTTCTGCTGCCAGTCGGCGCGGGGGGTGATGGAAAGACGCTGCATCTATTCTCCTGCTCCCGATCGGCCGGAAAAGGTGCTGCCAAATCCGCCGCGGGTTGTGGGGGAGGCGTAGCTGCGGCCCGGGACGGGATTGAAGGCACCTCCGCCGACGGTTGAGCCGAGGCCATAGCCGCCACCTCCGCCGTAGTAGTAGCGGTAGGGCATGGGAAGGAAGATAAATCCGCCGTGGCCGTCCGGTCGCTGCTGCTGGACGCCTTGCTGCTGGCAGAGGTTATCGGCGACGACGCGGTTGTTCTCGTCCACGCAGCGCTGCATCTCGGGCCTCCGGCAGCCTGCCAGGATGGCCAGGGCCGCGGAGGCGAGAAGAGGTGCGGCGACTTGAGCGGAGCGTTTCATGCTTGCCTGATCTTGCGGACCCCGCATCCGAACGAATTCGGATACGGGGCACAGGGGAGCGCGTTACTTGCTGCCGAAGGAGGGGTTCTGGAGCGAGCAGCAGGCGTCGGTGCGGCCACAGATGCACTTTGCTTCGGCTGCGGCGTTGGCCGAGCGCTCGGCGTAGAGCTTCTGGGCGGCGATAAGGCCGTTGCCGAAGGCGAAGCCGGCGGGCGGGAAGGACTTGGCGACGACCTGCTCGAGCGCTCCGATGATGGCGATGGTGTCCATGTAGTCGAAGAAGCCGAGGTGGGCGATGCGGAAGATCTGACCCTTCATCTCGCCCTGGCCGTTGGTGATGATGGCACCGAAGCGGGCCTTGAGCTCCTTGACGATGACGCCTGAGTCTACTCCGGCGGGCGGAAGGACGGCGGTCGCGGCGGCGGCAGGAGCGTCGGGTGCGAAGAGCGTCATGCCCAGCGCCTGGACGGCTGCGCGGGTCATGGCGGAGATCGTCTCGGCGTTCTCGACGAGCTTCTTACGGCCCTCGGCGAGGCTTCCGGCTGGATTCTCGGGTGTGGCTGCCTGTCCGGCGATGTAGTCCAGTGCGGCTCCGAGGGCGGCGATCAGGGCGACGGCGGGGGTGTAGGCCGACTCGCCATTCTTCGCGTTCTTGCGCTCCTTGCGGAGATCGAAGTAGTAGCGCGGGTTGTAGCTGGCCTCCATGCGGTCCCACGCCTTGTCGGAGACGGCGAGGTAGCTGAGGCCGGGCGGGATCATGACCGACTTCTGCGAGCCGCCGATGAAGACGTCGACGCCCCAGCCGTCCATATCGAGGTGCGAGGTGCCGAGGCCGGTGATG
>CAZZZQ010000597.1:0-2719 GCA_964658405.1 uncultured Sphingomonas sp. | reverse complement strand
GAAGGCTCCTCCTACGCATAAAGCTCAAGAGGATCCAGCCACGGCGGTCGACCAATCAATCTAAAGCTAGCCTTTCATGGCAGGGCGTCAGAGCGACCACCCACCATCAATCACCGTCGCGGCACCCGTCACAAAACCGCCAAGGTCCGAAGCCATCCACAGCACGGCCTCAGCGATCTCCTCAGGCTTGCCAAGCCGTCCGACCGGCTCCAGATCAATTGCCTTCTGGACGTCCCCACCCGTGAAGCGATCCATCATGGGCGTTTCGATGTTGCCCGGGAGCACCGCATTCACACGGATGTGGTGCTTCGCATAATCGAGCGCCGCCGAGCGCGTCAGGCCAATAATCGCGTGCTTCGACGCGGCGTAGGCAGCACCACCCTCTACACCGCGGATCCCCGCCCCCGAGGAGGTGTTGACCACCACACCACCGCCCTGCTTCACCATCTGCGCCAGCTCGTGCTTCATGCAGAGAAACGTGCCCCGTAAGTTGATCCCAAGAATCTTGTCCCACTCAGCAAGCTCAATCTCGTGGACCGGAGCCGCCTTGTTCTCGACGCCGGCGTTATTGAAGGCGACGTCAAGCCGGCCAAATCGATCAACGACCTGCCTGACTGCGCCTTCGACCTGGTCCGGCAAAGACACATCACAGGCGATGGTCAGGACCTCGCTGCCCGCATTCTTCAGAGACACCTCGACCTCCTCAAGTGCGCTGGCCGAACGGTCGAGAATCGCAACCCGCGCACCCTCCGCCGCAAAGGCGAGTGCCGCGGCGCGTCCAATGCCGCTGGCAGCGCCAGTCACAAACACAACCTTGTCCGTAAAACGATCCACTCTCGCCATGATGATTCTCCTTCGGCTCTTCGCCTCTTGCTACCCGTTGTTAGAGTCCACAGCCGCCTCACCGGAGGCATGAAAACGCAGCATGAAGTTGTGAGTAGAATTCACCAATGCTGCCCAGTGACCTCACCTCCCTCGCCACCTTCCTCGCGGTCGCGGAAGAACGCAGCTTCACGAAAGCCGCAAAGCTCCGTGGGGTCTCCGCCTCAGCAGTCAGTCATGCCATGCGAACCCTGGAGGAAGAGCTGGGCGTGCGCCTGCTTGCGCGAACAACCCGGAGCGTGGCCCTGACAGAGGCTGGACAGCAACTCGTTACGCGGCTGAAACCCGCCCTCACCGACGTGGGACAAGCCCTGAACGACCTCGCAGGCCAGATCAATCAGCCTCGCGGCTGTGTGCGACTCCTGGTCCCGCGCCTCGCTGTCTCGTCCGTTCTCGCACCCAGGCTCGGCATCCTGCACAGCAGGTACCCCGACATCGTGCTCGACGTCACCACCGACGATAGTCGTCGAGACATCGTGGCCGACGGCTTCGACGCCGGGATTCATTTCGGCGAGTACATCGAAAAGGACATGATCGCCGTCCGTGTCTCACCCGATCAGCGCGCGGCCATCGTCGGATCGCCAAAGTATTTCAGCTCCCATCCCAAACCCAAAGAGCCCCGCGACCTCCTTGAGCACCCATGCATCAACTTCAAACACGGAACGGCCGGCCTGTACCGCTGGGAGTTCGAGAAGGGTAAAAAAGAACTCTCCGTCGCAGTCACCGGTCCACTCATCGTTGACGATCTCGGACTGGTGCTGACCGCAGCTCTCGACGGCGTAGGCCTCGCATTCGTAGCCGAAACAGAGATCTCCGACCACCTCGCCAAAGGGACCCTCCTCCGCGTGCTTCAGGACTGGTGCCAGCCCTATCCCGGCTTCTTTCTGTACTACCCCAGCCGCCGCCAACAAACAGCCTCCCTGGCAGCCCTGATCAGCGTCCTGCGCACATAAACCCACTCACTCCAGACGATAAAGGCGTTAGTTTGTATCTACCTCACATCGGTTGGTGGCCGCTCGGTTCGAAAGACCACAACATCATCCAAAAAGGTGGACCATCCGAGTGTCTGATAGGAGTGATAAAAGAATGCTCCTGGACGTGTGCCCAAAGCAGCGAGTTGCTTTGACCCGACGTAGACGGCACTCGCGGTGGTTCCTCGTAGAGCCTGCTCCTCTACTGAACCTGCGGGCGAAACAGGAATTGCCAAGAACGTTCCTCGCCCTTGCCGGAACGAACCGTCCAAAGCGGAGAAGCCAAGTGAGCGTGCGCGCCTCCCGTATTCACGAGAGATCAAAGAGCCAAGATTCGTTCCTGAACGATCACCCCAAATGGGGTCAGCCTGTTTCGCGATGTGTACTGTTGCTGCCCAGACAATGGTCTTGTGCTTCTTCGGAAGGCGACTTTGTAGCCAATCAAAGGTCTGGAACATCGAACGATCGCGATGGACCATGCTCTCGCCATCGGGACTAAAATCCCGCCTTACCCATCGCTGCGTCGCAGAAATCATCTCCAGCCGGTCTTCCCTGGCTCTACCGATGACGGTTGAATCTGCATGGGCGGCGACGTCCACTCGGGCGAGGCATGTCTCGAACTCAGACTGATGCAGCTTCGAGTAGGGCTTATCTGCCGGGTAGTCAAAGTAAATGCGTTGATGGAAGGTAGCCTGGCAGCTTTTTTGTTCCGGCAAAGGCAGCAAGCTGGTGAATCCCGCGATCATTTCATCGTTGGCGTAGTTTTGCCCGGACTGCCCGAGCTGATCATCGAGACCGCCAAGGAAGACCTTTCCAGACTGCGCACGTGTAAGCAGGAAATGAGCGAGCGGTGGGAACTCACGGTA
>CAZZZQ010000596.1:0-2730 GCA_964658405.1 uncultured Sphingomonas sp. | reverse complement strand
AAATCCTCACTCCGGCTCGCATGATTCTGGAGCTTCTCCCGCTGGAACTCCTCCCGCAGAAACCGCCGCGGATTTGCCAGCGTCACACTGTGCAGGCTGCCATCGCCGTTCAGCATCTTGTCCTGCACCCGCCCCTGGTAGAGCGCGCTGCCCTTGGTCAGCACGTCCGCCATCAGCAGAAAACGCCCCGGCGGCAGCAGCATCCCCGACAACAGCACATGCCACTCCGACACACGCGGCAGCACGATCGTCGACAGCACCGCGCGAAACCATCGGCTGCGAAACCGGCTCCAGACGCGGTTGTATCGAAGGATCAGCAGGTCAAACAGCACTGAAAACGCGATGACGATCCCATAAAGCCGCCACAGGAGGCAGACGTTCATCAGGAAGAAGGCATGCAGACTCGCGAAGAAATCCGGCCGATGGTCGCGAAAGAACGCGTCACTTTCGAGCCCCGAAAACACGGTCTCGATATCGACCACATGCCCGACCCGCGCAAAAGCCCCCGTCCACAGCGCCCACAGCACGGCCACGCCCAGCGGCAGCGCGGCCCATAGGATCGCCCGCGTCGCCTCTTCGTTACGGCTCTGCACCAGGTTTTTTCGGGGAACGACGAAGCCAAGAACCCATCGCGCGATCAGGTCCGGACCCAATAGATACAACGCGATCAGCAGACTGACGAGGAGGGCCAGCATGGGGCCGCTCTACGCTACGGCTTCGCGCAGGTCCGCAAGATCCAACACAATCTCGCCGAACGACGTCGGAATGACAGCGGACTCGTGCGCGCGCAGCTGATCGAGGACGATGTCCTCATGGCTCTCAATAAAGCGAATAATCTCGGAACGCAGCCGCGCCTGGTTACTGCCAATATTGGCATCGATCAGCGCAAGCATCTGTTCGAGTTCACGACCGTTCATGCTCTCAACCTACAACTCCTGTGGATAAAAAGATAGATCAAAGAAGAGTCCTGCCGACGGGCCCACTCCGCGTCGGGCGGTCACTTCGTGACGTGTCTCCCTGCCACGCTTAGTCAGATTCATGGGGCCGCCCGTTGGTTGGCACGAGCACGCGAAGCAATCACGCGTCATGAAATGACCGCCCCACGCGCAGTGGGCCCGTCCGGCAGGACAATGATTGAATAGAAGAATGGCACCTGCACTCACGCGACGTGATCTTGTAACCGGCGCTCTCAAGACCATGCTGTCCACCAGCCTCCCCCACTCGCTGCTTGGCCAGACGCCACCAGCACCCTGGCGCGCCCTCAACATCGTCAACTTCATCCGCGCCGAAGAGCCCCGCGAGCCCATGGACCTCTTCCTCCCCGTCCGCGGCCAGATGGCCTCCATCAAGGCTCACAACCTCCCCGCCACGTGGCTCCTGCAGTACGACGCCCTGGTCGAAGGCCCGTTCGTCCCCTTCCTCAAACAGGAGATGCCCGCCAGCCACGAGGTCGGCATCTGGTTCGAGATGAACCGCAAACTCTGCGACGACGCCGGCATCGCATGGCGCGGCAACCCGCAATGGGAGTGGGACTACCATGTCCCCGTCGCCTACGCGATCGGCTACACCCCCGACGAACGCCGCCGCCTCGCAGACACCGCCATGGACACCTTTCGACGGATCTTCGGCCGCGACGCAAAGTCCGTCGCCTCCTGGAACCTCGATGCGGTCACCCTCGCGCATCTCTCCGACCATCACGGCGTCGACGCCTTCGGCAACTGTCGCGACCAGTCCGCTACCGACGGCTTCACCATCTGGGGCGCTCCCATCGCCGCCTACTATCCAGCTCGTCTCAACGGCCTCAGCCCCGCTCTCGCGAGGCAGAACCAGATCAACACGCCGGTCTTCCGCCTGCTCGGCCAGGACCCCGTCTACTACTACGACGTCCTCCTCAGCTACCCCGACACGATGGAGCCGGCCTGGCCCTCCGGCCAGTCAGAGGTCTTCGTCGACCACTTTCTCGACATGAACGCCAACGCCCCCACGCAGTCCGTCGCCTACGCGCAGCTCGGCCAGGAGAACAGCTTCGGCTGGCCCATCATGCAGAAGGCCTTCGAGATGCAGATGGAGAAACTGGCGCACTTGAAGACCAATCGCAGCGTCACCATCGAGACCATGGGCGACTCCGGCCGCAGCTTCAAGCGCCGATTCCGCTCCACCCCCACCCAGGCGCAGGTCATGCTCGAGGACCCTTTCGACAAGCAGCCCGTCGAGCGAACCATCTGGTATCAGAGCAACTTCTACCGCGCCAACCTGCACGTCCACGACGACCAGTTCTACCTCCGCGACCTGCACGTCTACAACGACCAGTTCCCCGAGCCGTACCTGACCAGCGTCGTCCGCAAACACGGAATCGAGCAGCGCCTGCTCGCCGTCCTCGATGGATATCACTGGAGCGATGACGCAGTCCGCGCCGGCCACGACGGTCTACGGGCCATGGGCCGCTTCGTCCTCATCGGAAAGAACCAGTCGGTGACCCCACTCAAGATGCAGGGCCAACCCACCGTGACGGAATCCGGCTCAACCCTCCGCACCCGCATCCCGCTCGCAAACGGTGGAGCGCTCGTAGCCATCTTCAGCGACCGCGGAATAAGCTTCAGCCTGACCGGCAACACAAATCAGAGACTAGGCCTGATCTTCGAGTGGGCCGCGGACCGCACGGCCTTCCAGAAGCTCTCAGCCAACCAGCTCCATTACCGCTTCGAAGACTTCGACTACTCCATCAGCATC
>CAZZZQ010000595.1:0-2737 GCA_964658405.1 uncultured Sphingomonas sp. | reverse complement strand
GCTTCACAGCAAGCATCACGTCGGCGTGGTGCATGGCGTCGGGCGAGGTGATGAAGACGACGTCTACATCGTTCGAGGCACAAAGCGCCTCGGCGGTCGGGAAGCAGTGAGCGATCCCGTGATCGTCGCAGTTCTGCCGCGCCGCCTCCTGGTTCCGCCGCCAGAGGCCGGTGAGAACCGCGGCTTCGCACTTCGCGAAGGCAGGGAGAAGGCGGCGCACCGCATGATGGCCGAAGCCGAGGATTGCAAACCGTACAGGACCTGCCATGATCAGCTCTCCGTGGATCGGACCGTTTTAGTGTGCGTCGTTCTTGAAGATCTGCTCTGCGTAGAAGTTCTCGATCTTGGTCTGGTCACGCAGCATCTCGAAGAAGGCGTTCTTCAAGAGCTGTGACCGACCATCGCGAAGCTGCTGGCGGATCGCCTGCTGCACACGAGGATCGTTCAGCTCACGCTGGCCCGCCGGCTCGCGCGAGAGCAGCTTGTAGATCGCATAGCCCGCCGGCTTCTTGGTGTTCGCGTCAAGCCCGACGATGACATCCGTGATCTGGCCCGGCTTCAGCTTCGAGATCGCGTTGTAGACCTGCGGATCGGCATGCAGCTGCGACTCCGAGACAAAGCCCATGTCGCCGCCGTTCGAGGCCGTCTCCGGCCACTCCGAAAAGTTCATCGCGATCGAACCGAAGTCCTCGTTGCTGTCGAGACGATTCTTCAGCGCCTGGATCTTCTTGCGCGCCTCGTCGTCGTTCGCCGCCTTGCTGCCCTGCAGATTGCCCGGCTGCGTCGACGGTGTGCTCGTCACACGGATTCCGGCCAGGTGGTACTGGACCTCGATCAGGTTGAACTCGGCCTTGTGCTGGTTGTAGTAGGTGCTGACGTCGCTGTCCGAGACGGTGATCTTCGAGTTGATCTCCTTGTTCAGCAGCTTGTTGATCGTCAGCGAGCGGCGCAGGTCATGCTTCACATCGTCGAGCGTGTGGTTGCTGGACTTCAGGCGCTCCTGGAACTGCTCCTCGGTGTAGGGCGCCTTCATCTCGGCAAGCTTCGCGTCGACCTCTTCGTTGGTCGCCGTAAGGTTCAGCTTCGCCGCCCGCTGCTGGACGATCTCTTCGTCGATCAGCTCGCGCAGCAGGTTCAGCTTCAGCGAGTCGCCCTGCTCCTGCGAGGGCTGCTGTTGCTGAGCCTCGCCAAGCTGGTCCTTGTACGCCTTGTCGAGCTCCGTCTGCATGATGGCGTGGCCGTTGACCGTCGCCACGACATCCGCGTTATGACCACGGTGGCAGCCGGCCATCGCCAGCAGTGCTACGGGAAGTAAGGCAGCGCGAAGCACACCTGAAAACTGATTCTGCCCTGTCGAAATCGTCATGACCATCCTTGTCATCGCCACATTCTGGATCGTTGGCACCGTCTGCTAGTTGCCTGGCTTTGCGGCCGGCGCAGGGGCGACTGCGGGTGCGGGGGGAGGGGGTGGGGTCTGGCCGGCGGCGATAAGAGCGCCGTCGATCATCCGGTAGACATATTCCAGGGGCTCTGCACCCTCAATCTTTTCGCCGTTGATGAAGAGAGCCGGTGTTGCGCTGACGCCAAGCGCCTCAGCCTCTTTCATCGAAGCCTTGACGGCGGTATCGTCCTGCTTCGCGATACAGGCCTTCAGCTCCTCGGGGTTCACCTTCTGCCGCTTGCCTTCTTCGGTGGTCAGGCTGTCGAGCGTCTCGTTCGCCTTGGCGACGCTCTTCTCCGCTCCGCCAAGCTCACCGGCATGCGCGTGGATGTAGTCCACCAGGTTCCAATAGCCGACCTGGCTGTGCGCGCCGACGCAGTTGGTATCGATCGCCGCGCGCATCGCCCATGGATGCTGGTCGAGCGGGAAGTCGCGATAGACGATCCTGACCTGGTTCTTGTACCGCTCGAGCAGCGCCGGAAAGAGCTGCTCATGCATCTTCGCGCAGAACGGGCACTCCAGGTCGTCAAAGCCGACGATTACGACCGGTGCATTCGCCGGACCGCCGCGCGCAGGGCGATTGGCGGAGGAGACAAGCTCCTTCGGGTCCTGGCTGATATCAAACTTGGTGAACTGTGCCAGCGTCTTGCCGTCGTTCGAGAGCAGGAACGTCATCGGCTTGCTGGTCTTGCCATCCGCGCTGAAGGTGATGTCGATGGTGTCGAAGCCGGGCATGTCGCTCTTCACCCGCGGTCCGATGTGCATCTCGTAGTTCGGCGGCACGCTCGACTTCGATCGGAGCAGTACCTCGACCTTACGAGCCATCTCCGGCGAGAGTGCTCCTTGAGCAGCGGGAACCTGGGCGTGGCAGCCCAGAGCGGAAAGAGCAAGGGCAAATACGAGCGAACGTAAGGGTTTCACGGCAATCGGCACGATTCGATTATCTCACGCAGAGCACTTCGGGGGTGCAGGGGCCGGCCCTAGAAGAGCTGCTCTGCCCGGCGCAGATTGCCCGCCGTACCGATGTTCGCGAGCGTGAAGTTGAACCGGTAGGCACTCTCGTTTCGGACCGACCCAAGCTCGAACTTACGATATTCAACGCTCAGGCCGCAGCAGTTCCAGTTGTAGGAGGTCTGCAGTGCGGCATACTGCAGGGCCACCTGCCGGAGGTCGAAGCCCGCGTTTGCCGCCAGCGCCAGGCCGGGCTTGATCGGCGACCCATAGCCAAGCAGCACGCGGAGCTGGCTGAAGTCCGATACCGCCGAGCTGACCCCCTCTGAATAGAAGCGGCCCGGC
>CAZZZQ010000594.1:1020-2740 GCA_964658405.1 uncultured Sphingomonas sp. | reverse complement strand
CTCCCTTAGGCGTTCCGGTCGATCCGGAGGTGTAGATGATGTAGGCCAGCGACTCTGCAGAGACGGGTCCGCCTCCCTCGATCGAGGGGGCAGCGGCAATCCGTGTTGCATCCTGCATCAGATCGATAAGAGCGACACCCGCCGGCGCAAGCTCGGCCATCTCTGCCGGCGCTATGAATACCTTCGCTTCGGAGTCCTGCGTGATATGGCGGACACGCTCAGCAGGCCACGCCGGATCGAGTGGAACATAGGCTCCTCCCACCATCATGGTGGCGAGCGCTGCGATGATCCGGTCAAACGACCGCGCATAGCAGATTGCGACCGCAACCCCGTCGCGCACCCCGAGCGAATGAAGATATCCTGCCAGCTGTTTCGATTTGGCGAACAACTCCTGATACGTCAGCAGCATAGCTGCATCCTGCAAGGCGGTTGCATGCCCATGAGCTGCCGATCGCTCGGCAATAAGTTCTAGGAGGTCGCACATTCTTCTATTACGCCGGAAAAGATTACCCGGATGCAACTGATTTATAAGGCTCAGTACTTTAGTGCTAGGGAAAAGTGTCCCAAATCCGCAAAAGGCGGGACAATGGAACATTCCCATTTAAAATCGTTGTCTTTAGCCGACCCGACGGGCGCTTCGATATTCGAACACTTTGGCGTCAGGCTGTCGACACATTTTTGTACTCATCTTGGGACGACAGCTCTTCAAGGACCTCGAAGGTTTTGGTACAGATACATTGCATGATCCCGGGTGGCAGAGCATCATGGGATGTGTCCGCGAAGAACTTCCCCCCAATTATTGAACCACGCTGGCCTGCCATGATTGCGCTGCTGTCTGTCGGCGGTCTGCGTCTGGCGCTTCCCGAATCGCTCTCGGTCGGCCCCGCATGGTTACTCCTCACGGTTGTTGCCGTGCTCCTGATTCCGACGGTCTGGGCGCGTCATCGCGGGATGGACGACTTCAACAAGATCATGGGCTACATACTGACTGCGATCGTCACCATCGACATGATCTGGTCGCTTGCACTGCTCATCAAGGCGCTCCCATCGCACCGAGAGTCCCCTTTGGAGCTCCTGCGTTCGGCTGCGGCGCTCTGGATTGCCAACATTCTCGTCTTTGCGTCGTGGTACTGGCGGCTCGACGCCGGCGGGCCCCGCGCCCGGGAGCTTCGCGGAGTTCATACCGACGGGGCCTTCCTCTTCCCCCAGATGACGCTCGATCAGCAGGCTAAGAAGGAGATGGGCGAGGAGTCCTGGAGTCCGCGCTTCGTCGACTACCTCTTCATTGCCTTCAATACCAGTACCGCCTTTTCGCCGACAGACTGTCCGGTTCTCTCCCGCTGGGCTAAGCTGCTGATGATGATCCAGGCATTGATTGCCTTCTCGACGGTTGTCCTGCTGGCGGCACGCGCCGTAAACATCCTCTGAGAGCCAAAGATCCGTCGCGTCTTTCGTTTTGACGCGATACAAACCACTGCCTGTCGCTGAGACACCAGCGCCTCCCCGCCTCGCATCTGATCCCGAAGCTAACGCATTTGAAATGCGTTGCATCCGCTAAGAAAAGCCTGTCAAACAGTCGACACAGGACCCAGCATCCGAGGAGATTGAAGCGATGATCAAGACCGTTGGATACGCTGCGAAGCACTCCTTCAGCAGCCTGAAGCCGTATGAGTTTGAGCGGGAAGAAGCCGGACCCAATGAGGTAGAGATCGATGTCCTC
>CAZZZQ010000594.1:0-1010 GCA_964658405.1 uncultured Sphingomonas sp. | reverse complement strand
GTCTGTCACTCCGACATCCATCAGGTGAAGAACGAGTGGTCAAACACCGTCTATCCGTGCGTGCCTGGCCACGAGGCCGTCGGGCGTGTCGTCAAGGTCGGGAGTTCGGTCACCCGTCACAAGGTCGGTGACCTGGTCGGTGTCGGCTGCATGATCGATAGCTGCCGCTCGTGCGAGGCCTGCACCTCAGGCGATGAGAACTACTGCGAAGGCCCAAACAGCTGGCTCGCCACCTACAACGGCCCGATGGTTCCGGCTAAGCAGGCGCCCGATGGATCGAACAGCTACGGCCGCGACAACACCTTTGGTGGCTATTCCACCTCGCTCGTTGTCGCCGAAGACTTCGTCCTTAAAATTCCGGCTACGCTGAGCCCGGCGGCTGCTGCACCAATCCTCTGCGCCGGCGTGACGACGTATTCGCCGATGAAGCACTGGAAGGTGAAGGGCGGCGACAAGGTTGGCATCATCGGCTTCGGCGGGCTTGGCGATATGGCGGCAAAGCTGGCCAAGGCTCTGGGAGCGACCGTCTTCCTCTTCACCGAGAAGGAAGCGAAGATCGACGAAGCCTCGCGAATCGGTGCGACCGCGATCCTCGAAGACGATAACGAAGCATTTACCAGGCACAAGGGCAGCTTCGACTTCATCCTCAGTACCATTCCTGAAAAGCACGACCTCAACCCCTTCCTCCCATTGCTCAAGCGGAACGCGACCCTGGTCGTAGTCGGCGCGCTCGAACCGCTGGCCCCGATTAACAACCAGCTCGTCGCCTTTCATCGCAACAGCGTGAGTGGCTCGCTGATCGGGAACATTGCGGATACCCAGGAGGTGCTCGACTTCTGTGCTGAGCACGGCATCGGTCCGGATATTGAGATCATTGATATCAAGGACATCAACGATGCCTACGACAGGGTCGAGGACGGCGAGGTACGTTTCCGATACGTCATTGACATGTCCACTTTGAAGCAGCAGCAGTCGGCCGCATAGTTCTTTGCGCTTCTAAAGGAAGCCGG
>CAZZZQ010000593.1:0-2743 GCA_964658405.1 uncultured Sphingomonas sp. | reverse complement strand
ACCACTTCGCCCAGCCGACCATCGGCATGGTCCAGACCCGGTGGACCCACCTCAATCGCAACTACAGCTTCATGACGCAGGTCGAGGCGATCCTGCTCGACGGCCACTTTGTGCTGGAGCACGGCGGCCGCTCCCGCGCCGGCGTCTTCTTCAACTTCAACGGCACCGCAGGCATGTGGCGTCGCACCACCATCAGCGAGGCCGGCGGCTGGCAGCACGACACCCTTACCGAGGACACCGACCTCAGCTACCGCGCCCAGATGGTCGGCTGGAAGTTCCTCTACCTGCAGGACGTGGAATGCCCCGCCGAGCTCCCCATCGAGATGACCGCCTTCAAGACCCAGCAGGCCCGCTGGGCGAAGGGCCTGATCCAGACCGGAAAGAAGATTCTGCCGCGCGTCCTCAAGAGCAACATGCCCTGGCATACCAAGCTCGAGGCCTGGTATCACCTGACCGCAAACCTCAGCTATCCGCTGATGATTATCCTCAGCACCCTACTGATGCCTGCGATGATCATCCGCAGCTGGCAGGGTCTGCCGCAGATGCTCCTGATCGACCTCCCGCTCTTCATCGCGAGCACGATGTCGGTCTCCTCCTTCTACCTCGTCAGCCAGAAGGAGCTCTTCCCGAAGACCTGGTACAAGACCTTCCTGTACGTTCCGTTCCTCATGGCGCTCGGTGTCGGCCTCACCATCACCAACACCAAGGCAGTGATGGAAGCGCTCTTCGGAATCAAGAGCGCCTTCGCCCGGACCCCGAAATACAGCGTCAAGAAGAAGGGCGAGCGGTCGCAGGCCAAGGTCTACCGCAAGCGCCTCGGCATCGTTCCCTGGATCGAGATCGCCATCGGCTGCTACTTCGCCGGAACCGTCTGGTACGCCGTCTCAACCGAGAACTTCTTCACGGTTCCCTTCCTTCTGCTCTTCGTCCTCGGCTACTGGTACACCGGCCTTCTAAGTCTGCTGCAGGGCCGCTTTGAACGAGGCGGAAACGCAGGCCAGGAGCTCCACGAAAAGCCTTATCCGGTCGGAATCTAAGGCTCCACGCATGAAGAGGCTGTCGACGTGCATCGCGTCTGAATCCTCTGACCACAATTCGCTTGCGCTCGGATCACTCATCTCCTCTATGAGGTCATCATGTCGAAACGAATCGTCGTAACACTCCTCGGATTAATCCTGACCGGTAGCCTCTCTGCGCACGCCCTCGAATCCGTCCCAAAGGCCGAGTACCGCGCCCGCCGCATGGCGCTCGCCGACAAGACGCAGGGGGGCATTGCCATCCTGTTCGCTGCCGAAGAGCCCGTCCTCGACTTTATGCCCTATCGCCAGGATGAAGACTTCTACTATCTCTCCGGCTGGAACGAGCCAGGCGCAGCGCTGATCATGATTGCCGCAACTCCGGCAGCTGCCGCAACCGACACGACCGGGCCGAAAGCGGCACGGCCCTACCGCGAGGTTCTCTTCCTTCCCACGCGCAATCCCAGGTTTGAGCTTTACACCGGCGCGAAGATGGATGCGAAGACGCCAGATGTAGCGGGAGCAACCGGCGTCGATGAGGTCATGCCCATGACGGCCATGCCGTCCGAGTTGAGCGACGTCATCGCAGCCAATAGAAGCCGTCTCCTGAACCTCTGGGCCGAGCCCGATTCAAAGCAGACTCGCTCGCTGATCGAATTCACCTCCCTAACCTTCGGCCGTGCCGACGCACCCGCTACGAAAGATCTTTCAGAGCTCACCACCGAACTCCGCGCCTTCAAGTCCCCCGCTGAGCTTGCGCTGCTCAAGAAGGCTTCAGAAGCTTCGATTGACGCACAGCTGGCAGAGATGAAGGCCGTCCGGCCAGGAGTGACCGAGCGCAAGGTCGCCGGCGTCATCGTTGAAAAGCTGATGGAAGAGGGCTGCGAGCGCGTCTCCTACGCCCCGATTGTCGGCTCCGGCGCAAACGCGACCACGCTGCACTACAGCAACAACGCCGCAACCATGAAGAGCGGCGACCTTGTCGTGATCGATGCGGCAGGTGAGTACAGCATGTACGCCTCGGACATCACGCGAACACTTCCGGTCAGCGGTCACTTCACCACACGGCAGCGGGAGATCTACGATATCGTCCTCGGCGCGCAGCGTGCCGCAGCAGCGGCCTTCGTGGCGGGTAAATCGAAGATCAACGATCCGCAACATAAAGAGCCGGACTCACTCGACACCGTCGCCTTCAACTACATCAATGAGCATGGCAAGGATCTACAGGGCGGGCCGCTCGGACAGCATATGATCCACGGTATCGGCCACCTTGTAGGCATCAACGTGCACGATCCCTGGGACTACAGAAAACCACTCGAGCGAGGCATGGTGTTCACGATCGAGCCGGGGATCTACCTCCCGGACGAGCACATCGGCGTTCGGATCGAAGATGTTTACTACGTAGACGATCAGGGCAAACTGGTCGACCTGATCGCCCGCCTGCCCCATGACGCCTCCGCGATCGAGGCGGCCATGAAGCCGTAATCCCCTACTCGGAAGGCGCCTTCTTTCCCAAAGTGAACGGCCTCGTCGTTGCTGAAGACGGCGGGGCCAACGGGCCGCCGCATTGAGCTTGGACAGAAGGCCCGGGCGCCATCAAAATGGTGGCCAGGAGCTGACACCTGTGACATCGCCCTCCTCCAGCGCCACGCCCTCATGAACTTAAACGTGAAAGCCCGGCGGTCAGCCGGGCTTTCTACGTTCAGCAGGACCACCTAGAAACGAAG
>CAZZZQ010000592.1:0-2746 GCA_964658405.1 uncultured Sphingomonas sp. | reverse complement strand
TGATGTTGATGTTGTCCTGGATCGAGCGTATGCCGCTCACCCCGGCTGCCACCTGCTCGGCCTCGGTGCGCGCGTCTTCGCTCGCCACGTTGCCGGTCAGGGTCACGACGCCCTGCGATGCCGTGGCGGTGATTGTCGTTCCACTCAGCTTGGTGTCCGCCTGCAGCGCCTTCGATACGCTAGTTTGCAGCTGGGTGTCGCTCACCGCGTACTGGGCCTGTGCGCCCGAAGGCAGAAGAAGCAGCGCGGCGGAAACAACGCCGGCAGCTGCGGTGGTGCCGATCGCCTGACTTGCTTTGCGGAGAAGCCGTTCCGTTGTCATGTCTGTCCTGCTCCTGCTCTCGATCAAAATCTGTCCCGCGCCAGGTAGGCTGGGATTCCCTTGCACTGGAACAGACACTGAGGGCCGAGAAAAGTTGCTTGCGAATCGCTTCCGCGTGTTCGCTGCAGGACGCCAGTCGGCGGGCGAGGCGGCCAAGCCGTGGCGGGCCTGGCTTGGAGACTTGGAGAAATGACAAGGCAGGCCGTCTGGCCTGCCTTGTCCTCGCGACCGACCCGTCGCTGCGCTAGCGGCCCTTGCGGAAGCGCTCAATCAACGCAGTGGTCGAGCTGTCGTGCTGGTTGTGCTTCGATCCGTCGATGTCGCCGATGATCTCCACCGCCAGCTTCTTACCGAGCTCAACGCCCCACTGGTCAAACGAGTCGATCTGCCAGATAACCCCCTGTGTGAACACCGCATGCTCGTAGAGCGCGACCAGCTTGCCCAGCGACTCCGGCGTGAGCTTGTCGATCAGGATGGTGTTGGTCGGGCGGTTGCCCTCGAAGACACGGTGCGCGACCAGCTCCGGCTTGGTTCCCTCGGCGGCGACCTCTGCGGCCGTCTTGCCGAAGGCCAGCGCCTCGGCCTGTGCAAACACGTTCGCCATCAGGTACGTATGGTGGTTGCCGAGCGGGTTCAAAGTCTGCACAAAGCCGATCAGATCGCACGGGATGAGCTTGGTGCCCTGGTGGATGAGCTGGTAGAAGGAGTGCTGGCCGTTGGTGCCCGGCTCGCCCCAGAAAACCTGTCCGGTCTGGTAACCGACCTCATCGCCGGCTACCGTCACATGCTTGCCGTTCGACTCCATGGTGAGCTGCTGCAGGTAGGCCGGAAAGCGCTTGAGGTACTGCTCGTACGGCAGGATGGCAACGGTCTGTGCATCGAAGAAGTCGGTATACCAGACGGTCAACAGACCAAGCAGAACAGGAAGATTGCTCTCGAAGGGAGCCGTGCGGAAGTGCTGGTCCATCTCGTGGAAGCCGTCCAGCATGGCGCGGAAGTTCTCCGGCCCCACCGCGAGCATCGTCGAAAGACCGATGGCCGAGTCCATGGAGTAGCGACCGCCGACCCAGTCCCAGAATCCGAACATGTTCTCGGTGTCGATCCCGAACTTCGAGACCTCCTTCGCGTTGGTCGAGATGGCTACGAAGTGTTTGGCAACAGCGGCCTCGTCTCCACCCAGCCCGGCAAGCGACCAGTCCCGTGCGGAGTGTGCGTTCGTCATGGTCTCGAGGGTGGTGAAGGTCTTTGAGGCAACGAGGAAGAGCGTCTCATCAGCACTGAGATCCTGCACGGCCTCGGCGAAGTCAGTTCCATCGACGTTTGAGACGAAGCGGAAGGTCAGGTCGCGCTGACTGTAGTGACGAAGGGCCTCGTAGGCCATGACGGGACCGAGATCCGAGCCGCCAATGCCGATGTTCACAATGTTTTTGATCTTCTTGCCCGTGTGTCCCTTCCACGCGCCGCTGCGGACACGGTCGGCGAAGGCCGACATCTTGTCGAGGACAGCATGAACGGGAGGAACAACATCCTCGCCATCGAGCATGATCGACTCAGTCTTCGGGGCGCGGAGTGCCACATGCAGGACCGCGCGATTCTCCGTGATGTTGATCTTCTCGCCGGTGAACATCGCTTCGATCCGCTGCTTCAGGCCCGACTCCTCTGCCAGGCTGATCAGCAGCTTCAGGGTCTCGTCCGTGACGCGGTTTTTGGAGTAGTCGAGGAAGATGCCTGCCGCTTCCGCGGTGTAGCGCTCGCCCCGGGCAGGGTCTTCGTCAAACAGATCCCTGAGGTGCTTCTGCCCGATCGCTTCGAAATGTGTGCCGAGGGCCTTCCAGGCCTTCCGCTCGCTGAGAGGTGCAAATGTTGCCGCATTCTGCATAGTTCTCGTTCTCCTTTTTGCCGCTGCTCCTCAAGAGCATGTCTTTAGTCTAAGGAAGGACTGGTTCCTGTGCCTGATGAAAACGGAATCGCTTCCGATCCGGCTTAGAGCATCTCCACTTGTGTCATTGGATGCTCCTCACGGGATGTCGCGAGATCCTCCGAAAGAATTTGGCCAGCCGATAACCTCACCATGTAACCACGTCCCCGGCCGTTCCCAACAGCTTGCCGCGAGAAAACTCGCAAAGCTGAAAGAAAGCGTGGGAAACGTCAATAGCCATGCTATAAATTCACTCATCCAGATACTACTGCACGGCCCTTTTGCCCTAAGAAGTGGCTATTTATCCAACTGTCACACTTCGTTAGCAGGCGGTTCGCAATCGCTTTATAGAGTGAGTGAAAACTCATAGTCGTGCAATCCTGCCCGGCAGATGCTTTGACCCTCAGTACATTGCTTTCCTTCAGGAGACCGTGCATGTCCAAGCTTTCCCCCCGCCTTTCTTTGGCTTTATTGAGCCTGTTAATACTCGCTCCGCTGCCAGCAGC
>CAZZZQ010000591.1:0-2746 GCA_964658405.1 uncultured Sphingomonas sp. | reverse complement strand
GTCCGCCGCGCTCAACATCTGCTTCCTGAAGGACACGACCGAAAATATTGCGGCGGTCTCCTCGACAGGGCGATCGACAGGACTGATCTCCTACACGCCGGCGGGGGATGAGTCACTCTTTGACGGTCTTCTGCCGGAGGGTTTTGCACTCGTCCTGCAGCGCGGGGACGGCTTTGGAGAGCGCCTGCTGGCCGCTGCCGAAGACATCCTCGCCTGTGGCTATGGAGCCGTCTGCCTGATCGACTCCGACTCGCCGACTGTCCCGGCCGAGGCCCTCGAACAGGCTGTTGCCGAGCTGGCAAAGCCGGGTGACCGGATCGTGCTCGGCGGATCGCATGACGGCGGCTACTATCTCATCGGCCTGAAGCAGCCACATCCCGAGCCATTTGCGAATATCACCTGGAGCACCGCAAGCGTCTTTGCGGAGACGATTGCAGCTGCCGACGCTGCAGGGATCGAAGTCGTGGAGCTTCCGCTTTGGTACGACGTGGACGACGGCGCGACCCTTGCCGTTCTGACCGGGGAGCTTCTTGCCAACACGCCTCCCCCGTTTACGAAGGTGCCGGGGTACGAGGCGGTCCACAGCCGGAAGTTCCTGATGGAGCTTCACGCTACCGGGATGACTCGATGACGGCGGCTGCGCACTGGTCCGTCGCCAAGGCTTGGCAGACGAACGCTGCACTCCTCGCGATCGGAACCGCACTCCTGCTACTGACTCGGCAGCTGATCAGCGAGAGCGACCACTTTACGATCGGGAACTCCGGCGTCTCAGGCTGGTCCGTCATCCTTTACGCGGCGGCGGTCTGGCTCATCCTGACGCAGCCGGTGGACCGGTATACCTTCCCGATTATCCTCACGGTTGCGATTGCATGTCGCCTGGTTACGGTCTTTCCTGAGCCGTTCCTGTCCTCGGACGTCTATCGATACGCATGGGATGGCGTCGTGCAGCACGCGCACATCTCGCCGTATCGCTATGTCCCCGGGGACAAGGTCCTGACCTTTCTGCGGGAGCCGAACCAGGACCTCTTCGACAATATGAACCGCAGGGACTACGCGCACACGATCTACCCTCCGGCGGCGCAGTTCCTCTTTTACCTCATCACCTTCATCAATCCGAGCGTCACCGCGATGAAGACGGCGATGATCCTCTTCGAGGGCCTCACGATGTTCGGCCTGGTGATCTTTCTGCGGGAGCTTGGAGTGCGGCGCGAGCGGGCTTTGCTCTATGCGTGGTGCCCGCTGCTGATCTGGGAGATCGGCGAAGCGGGCCATCTGGATTCTGCTGCAATGGCGTTTATCCTGCTGGCGCTGCTTGCCCGCTACCGCAAGCAGGCGGTGCTGACGGGAGTCTTCCTGGCGGTCGCCATCCTGATCAAGCTTTACCCGCTGGTGCTGCTGCCGGCCTTATTCCGGCGTGGCGAGTACAAGATGCCGGCAACCGTCGCGGCCCTCTGCGCGTTCGGCTATGCCTGTTACTCCAGCGTGGGGATGCAGGTCTTCGGCTTTCTCAGTGGTTACGTCAAGGAAGAAGGGATGCAGACGGGCGCCCGCTACTTCTTGCTGGAACTGGCGCAGCGGATCCCTGGTCTTCACAACCTGCCGACGATCGTCTTCCTTGCGTTCTGCGCAGCGGTCTTTCTGTCGATCATCGCCTGGGCGTGGCGGACCTGCTGTCGGACCGAGGCTGAGGGCGAACGCTCAACCGTTGGCCTGCCCGCTGGAGCTTCCTTCCTCTTGCCTGCAACATCGCTCGCGATGGCGCTGACGCTCCTCTTTTCGCCGCACTATCCCTGGTATGTGGCGTGGCTGGTTCCGTTCTTCGTGCTCATTCCGAGCCTGACCGTCTTCACCTATGCATGCGGATTGTTCTATCTTTGTTACACCGCGCTGGCGACCGGTTACGGTGCGCCCCAGTTCAAGCTCAACGAGATACTTTACGGCAGCGTCCTGATCGCCTTTATTGTGGAGATGACGCTTCGCCGCTGGCCGATCCACAGGCACCTCTTTCCCAGCGTCATTCAAGAGCCAAGCCGGCTCACCGCACTTGAAGTTCAGAGGCAACCATGAGCACACTTCTTCCGATCCTCCCGCCCGCCGACCTGCTCGACCAAAACCGCGATACGCTTACCCCCGCCGCCCAGCAGGCCGAGGAGGAGAAGAATGCCATGCGGCGCTACTTCCAGAAGCCCGGGTCGCAGTCCGAGTTGACGGCGGTCGCCGAGCAGGAGCCGGTCTGTCTCTACCTGGAGACCACGAACCGCTGCAACCTGCTCTGCACCACCTGCCCCCGTACGTATGAGCAGCTCGAGCCCGAGGCGGACATGCCATGGGAGCTCTTTACCTCGCTCATCGATCAGTACCCGAATATTGCCCGCGTCGTCCTGCACGGCATCGGCGAACCGATGCTGGTCAAGGACATCGCCCAGCGCGTGAAATACCTGAAAGACCGCAACATCTACGTCCTCTTTAACACCAACGGCACGCTCCTGAACGACACCAACGGCCGCGCACTGATCGAGGCCGGTCTGGACGAGCTGCGTGTTTCGCTTGATGCGGCCGAGTCCGAGGTCTTCCAGATGGTCCGCGGAAAGGACTTCTTCGACAAGATCGTTGCCAACGTCGCCAACTTTACGCGTCTGCAGCGAGAGCTGAACGCCCCCAAACCCCGCGTCAGCCTCTGGTTGACCGGCCTGCGTGAGACCGTCGACCAGCTTCCCAACTTCGTCCGCCTTGCTCACTCCGTTGG
>CAZZZQ010000590.1:334-2748 GCA_964658405.1 uncultured Sphingomonas sp. | reverse complement strand
AAAATGTCACAACGATCCTCACCGCCTGGACCTCGCGTCCTAGACACATCTGATAGGGAGACTGGTCCTGCCAAGTCGCAAATTCGTTGTCGTTGCAGCAAGCAAGAACTCGATAGCGTTCCCTGCTAGCTGCCGCTGCTCTTCATCGCTGATGTCCAGTGCGAGTCCCGAGTCTCGATTTTCTGGCGAGCCTGCTCTTTCCACCATTCCTCAAGCCCCTGCATTTCCAACATGCCGAGAGCAAAGCTCAGGTCGAAGTCCAAATACATACACCGATTGATCGCAGGTATCGACCCTGTGGGGTTGGGTCGTTGTTTTAGGGACCATGGATCGCCCACCTGCACGACGCCGGGTTCCAACACTCGCAAGTAAAACCCAGTCCGGTTCTCAAGAATGGTCATCTTGACCCAATCGGAGCGTCCGATACGGCGAGCAAGGTTTGCGCAAGGCACTCGGGGACCGCTGACCTGAAGCAGAGCTGTTCCCAGGCGTATGTAGTCGCCCACAAATACCAGATCTTCGGTGATGTTCTGCAGCGTAATGTTCTCGCCAACAGCGCCTGCCTGAAGGTCTGTAGACAATCGCTCGTTCCAGAACGCGTAGTGGTCAGCTAGGTGAACGCAGATCGCGGCACCGGGTCCGCCGTGGTACGGCTGCGCTACTTTGTCTCCAACAAGGCCAGACAGGGAAACCGCAACAGGCCCTTCTACGCGGTCACGGAAGATGGACGACGTCCACGTGCCTCGCTTATCGGAGATTAGCTTCGGACCACCAGTGAAGACCGCCTCGATAGTCGCGCCTTCTGCCATGCATGAATTTTAAGCTGTCTGCTTAGAAGCGGGACTGTCAACTATATCGGTGCAACTTTGGTTCGGCAGGATATAGACGACTGGACGGCGGGGTTGAGCGGAAGGTGCGGGCATGAAGCAACCCCTCGGCGCAGCCTCGATCTGGCTGATCATCGAACAGGCGACCGCTGTCATCGGCATCGCGGGACTGGCCCCGCATGACCTACGTCGGATGTGCGCCAAGCTCTGTCGGAAGGCAGGCGGGGATCTCGAGCAAATCAAGTTCCTGCTCGGGCACTCGTCCATCCAGACGACAGAACGCTACCTGGGTTCCGAGCAGGACATTGCCATCGCCGTCAACGACAGCATCAGGCTCTGAACAGTTGAAGGCAGGAGGAGGCGAAGCGTAGCTCCAGCACTCAATTCAAATCGAGCAGCCACACGGCCTGACAGTGAAGCGGCCTTGGGCGCGAGGAGCTGGTTCAGCTCGAGGTCGAAAACCTCCAGATGGGGGAAGGTCGCTGGGTGATCGCCGACTCGCGCGGCGAGGGCGACCGACTTTCCGAAAACACCGACATTCCGGGAGCTTGCGCTTCGAGTGTGCACTGAAGCAGGGTTGTAGAGGTGCTCAGAATGCCGGCTTACAGGCCAGTAAATAGAATTCCCAGCGCCGCGCAGGTGCTTGAGAGGAAGGCGGTGAATGCCCCAAAAAAACTGTTACCTTGGCATAATCCAAAGACGGCTGAGATCTCCGCGAACAGGATTAAAGTGTTCCCTGCGAGCGCTAGGGCTTGTGCCGAGGAATGCTTCCCAGCCATTGCCACGGCAACGAAGAGTAAAAATACACCACCCAGAACCAAGAGCAGGCTAATCTTGGGGAAGGGAACCTTATCAATATGAGCCTGGAGATTCTTAGCACCTCCGAAGGGAGTGGTAAGCCGCTTTTTGCGGGTATTTCGGTTACTCATGCCTTGAGATCAGTCCAGACCGCTGCAAGGCCCTCGAAGGGGAATAGCATCACCGCCACGATCGCCCCCGCGCGAAGCGTGTCAAGACCCGGAAACCTGCGAGCTTATCAGCGAATGTGCGCGCTTTAGGATGACCTGACTGCGACCATCCATCGCCGCAACGTCTCTGCTTATCGACCAACTGTGCCTCCTGCCTCTTGAACTCCGAGAAGAGCTAGGAAAGTAATGGCCCCGGGGGTAATCGCTCCTGATTACCACGCCTGTCGAAGGGAAGCGTATTGAGCGTGGGGATGAGTCAACGCAGCAACAATTAACACAGACACTTGAATCCATTCTTTCCATTCGCACGTTTCAGGTCGACGGATTCCACAAAAATAGTTTCCGCAATCAGCCCGCCCTATTCCGTTTTGCATGTCAATTGTCACTTGTTGTGGCCTAGGATTGCGCTGCGTACATAGCTGACCAGGCAAACCTGTCTCTTCCCCCGGCGACAGTTCTCCCCGCGACGCGATGTGTGCGGGAGGAAGACATGTTCAAACGAACGACCTCGCTTGCCCTGGCGACGAGCATGATGCTGATGACGCCCTTCGCGTCGTTGGCATCAAGCCATCGTGAAGCGCCCATCACGGCGCTCGATCATCCAGCCGATATCACCGAC
>CAZZZQ010000590.1:0-324 GCA_964658405.1 uncultured Sphingomonas sp. | reverse complement strand
GATCGCGTCACGTTCGTCATGAACGTCGATCCGTTCCTCGAGCCGAGCAATGGACCGAACTACTTCCCCTTCGACCCCAACATCCTGTACGAGATCAAGGTCGACAACACGTTCGACGCGGTCGCCGATGTAACGTTTCAGTTCCGCTTCAACACGGAGTACCGCGCAGCCACGCTGTTCACTTCGGCTGCGGGGGCGGGCGCAGGGCTGAAGGCTCCTGCCAACTCACCGCCTCCGGTTGCGCCGGGCACAGTTGTGGTGCCGCCTGCTGTCACCTCGCTTGATGGTGCCGGTGCGGCTGGGCTGGGTGTGCGGCAAAACTAC
>CAZZZQ010000589.1:0-2759 GCA_964658405.1 uncultured Sphingomonas sp. | reverse complement strand
CGTCACACTTGATAACCCGCTTCCCGTGGTCGACAATACTGAAAAGATGGCTACAGCCGACACGCCGTCAACGTCCCAGGCCTATAACTAGGTCTGTCGAGAGCGCGATGGGATCGGGTCGCATCGTCCCACGCGCGAAAGGTCACTTGTCGTCATCTGCCGTAGTCTTGATCGTAGCAACACGCCGTTGGCACTTCCCCTCCCGTCTGGCCCTGGCACTCCAAGAACTGGGCGTGACGGTTGACATCATCTGCCCGGCACGCCACTCGGCCCTGGTGACCACCGCTGTCAAACGCCGCTGGCGCTATCACTCGCTCTGGCCGCTCCGGTCGATTCGCCGCGCGATCAGATCCTCGTCCCCGGACCTTATCATCCCCTGCGACGACTCCGCTGCACTTCACCTTCACCAGATCTGCGCGCTGACGCGAAATGATGCACTCAGATCCCTCATCACGAAGTCCATAGGACCGTTGGAGAGCTTTTCAACAACTGCCTCCCGCTTTGCTCTGCAAGGATTAGCACACGAGGTCGGGGTGCAGGTTCCCAGGTCCTTCCAGATCGATTCGCTCGAATCGCTGGACGAGGCGATCAGTCAAACCGGGCTGCCCGCTTTTCTCAAGTCCGAGGGAAGCTCCGGCGGGACAGGGGTAAAGATGGTGCGGACGCTGGCCGAGGCACGCCACGCCCTGTCACAGCTCTCCGCTCCGCCAGGTCTTGTGCGAGCGATCAAACGCACGACAATCAACAGCGATCGATCCATGATGCTGGCGGCCACACGCAGACTTCGCCCGCAGATCAGTCTTCAGCAACACATCGATGGATCTGAGGCAAACTGTACGATCTTCGCGTGGAAGGGTGCGATCCTCTCGCGCAATGTCTTCCAGGTGGTCCGCGCATCGAGGGAGCGGGGACCGTCCACCGTTCTCAGGCGGATCGATCACGCGATGATTGAAGAGGCCGTGGCCAAGATCGCGGCACGGCTCGAGCTCTCCGGTATCTTTGGCTTTGACTTCATGCTCTCCGCGAAGACCGGAGAGGCGTACCTGATCGAACTCAATCCGCGAGCGACTCCGGTGTCTCATCTTGCACTCGGCCCGGGACGGGATGTCCCGGCGGCTATCCTCGCCATCCTGGAAGATCGGGAGGTTACTCCCCGTCCGCTGGTGACAAAACGTCGCGAGATTGCATTATTTCCCGGCGAGTGGCAGCGTGACCAGGACAGCCCATTTCTGACCTCCGCCTATCACGATGTTCCTACGCAATCGAGCGAACTAGTTCGCCTTTGCATGCAGCAGACTCCCGCATGGCATGACTGGTTCACCTACAGCGCCGCACGAAGGATGATGCCGTGGCTCAAGAGTGGGCACACGATCAACGAGTGTGAACCAGAACCTCCCTTGGTCAGCGACGCCTGGCACGACACTTGTGAAGAGGAAGTCGTTGGCGGCAACCCTTCCCGTAAGGTTGCCGCTCACCGCTAAGCAAGAGGCTTTTTAGAAGGCCGTGGCAGCGACCTCGTTTGTAAGATCGATCGAACCCTTCAAGGGAAGCGACTCCACCGAATCACCCACCGCGATTGTGAACTTGCCGGGATTGATCTTCCAGGTCTTCTTGTCGACGTCGTAGAAGGCGAAGCTGCGGGCATCGAGCGAGATGGTCACGCTTCGTGTCTCCCCTGCGGCAAGCTGCACTCGTTCGAATCCCTTCAACTCGCGCGCAGGCCGTTGGACCTTTGCATGATCCTCCGATACATACACCTGCGCGACCTCTGCACCGCCGCGTGACCCCGTATTTGTGACGTCGAAGGTAACAGACACCCGCGGATCCTTACCCGCAGACTCCGCGTGGAGAGCAAGCTTACTGAAGGTAAACGTCGTGTAGGAGAGTCCGTAACCAAAGGGAAACAGCGGCTTGACGTGGTTGCGTTCATAGCCGCGGTAGCCGACGAAGATTCCTTCTTTATAGGTAACTCGCTTCGAGTCGCCATCGGGATAGTAGTTGTTGAAGGTGGGATTATCCTCGGCGCGACGCTCGAAGGTTGCGGGAAGATGACCGGACGGATTCGTCTGCCCGAGAAGGATCTCGGCAAGCGCCGTGCCGCCCTCCTGGCCGGCGTACCAGCTTTCAAGCAGCGCCGGAACGTGGCCTATCCATGCGGACGAATCGACGTTGCCGCCTGAGGTGACACTCACGATGGTCTTCTTATTAGCCGCTGCCATGGCGTTGATCAGCTCATCCTGGCCGTAGGGTAGAGCAAAGGTGCGGTCGCCGCCCTCGCCCTCACTCTCAGCCTGAAAGCCCGCGGCCACAAGAACCACATCTGCCTTTGCCGCAAGCTCCTTCGCGCGAGCATTTACGATCTTGCGAGGATCTGCGATGGCGAAGCGGAGGCGGCCACCCACCGGCCCGCTCTGAAACTCCTCGACTACGATCTTGTGAGGACCAGCTGAGAGTTGAAGGGAGAGCTGGGGCTGGAAGGCGCGCACAATGGCCCAGTCATCGATCACCAGCTTTCCATCGAGATAGACGCGATTACCGGCACCCTCACCCGCTCCTTCGAGCGCCAGCAGGTACGTCCCGGCTGATGGAGGTGTGTAGAAGCCCGTGTAGCGACGCGACGCATGTTTGCCTCCATTCATGAAGAGCGCCATGATCGCTTCGAAGTCGTCGCCGAAGCTGGACCAGCTCGTTCCAACGGAGTTCACGTGCTCAACTACGGTCGTTGACACCGGGCTCCCGGAGAGATCGGCGTTATCGAA
>CAZZZQ010000588.1:1326-2759 GCA_964658405.1 uncultured Sphingomonas sp. | reverse complement strand
GCGGGGGTGGAGGCTTCGGCGGGTTTGGTGGGGGTAGCTCCGGCGGTGGTGGGGCTAGTGGGAACTTTTAGAGGGAATTAGCGGTATAGCTGTTGGGAACGCATAGAATCGAAATCGAAAGACCGAGGAAGACATGAAAGCTTTGTGGGTTGTGCTGGGTGTAGTTGGACTGATCGTGGTGCTGCTGCTCTTTGTTGGCGGCAGCTATGTGAGCGCGAAGAACACGCTGGTCCAGAAGAATGAGAGCGTTGACCAGGCCTACTCGCAGGTCAGCATCGTGCAACAGCGCCGGTTGGACCTGATTCCGAACCTCGTTGCCACGGTGAAGGGGTACACGGCCGAAGAGACAACCGTCCTGACAAATATCGCCAATGCGCGCGCCGGCGTCCTCGGTGCAGGCGACCGTGCCAGCAGCATCCAGGCCAACACCAAGCTCGACGTCGCCCTCGGACCATTCTTCCGGCTCCAGGAGCAGTACCCGAACCTGAAGGCGAACGAGCAGTTCACGCGCCTCTCGGATGAGCTTGCCGGAACGGAAAATCGCATCGCGGTCGAGCGCAGCCGCTACAACAAGACGCTCGAGGACTACAACGTCTACGTCCGGCAGTTCCCGAACAGCATCTGGGCGAACATGGCCGGCTTCCACTACCGCGACGAGTACTTCAAGGGAAATCCCGAGAACGCAACGGCTCCGAAGGTGGACTTCAGCAAATAGTCCTCCGCTGCAGATGGAAAGGCCGTCATCCTTCGGGTGGCGGCCTTTTCTGCGTCAGGAGCTGCCCTGTTCGTGGACACAGAAAAGCCGTCGCACGGAGCGACGGCTTGTTCGTTCCCGGCAAAAAAACTAGCTGGTAAAGGAGGAGACTGCGGAGGCTTCGTCGTCCTTGACGTCGAATACGGTGTAGAGCTTCGTGATCTGGAGGAGGTCGTGGACCTTCTTCGTCAGGTTCAGGAGCTTCAGTTCGCCGCCGCTATTCTTCACGGTCGTGAAGGCGCTGACGAGCTCGCCGATGCCGGAGCTGTCGATGTAGCTGATGTCGCCCAGGTTAAGCAGGATCTTGTTCGAACCCTTTGCCAGAACGTCACGAACGGCGTCGCGAAGGGTAACGCTACCCTCGCCGAGCGTGATGCGGCCGCTAAGATCCAGAATCGTGATGCCATCGACCTGGCGGGTTTTTACTTTCATGCTCATGAATACGTCTCCTTAAGTCCCCGACTGCGCGGGTGTTCGATGTTTAATCAGTGTGAGTTCTGTGCCGGGGTGTAGCTGGCGAAAGTTTACCTCATCCATGAATGCCCGGATAAGAAAGATGCCGCGACCAGAGCCGCGAAGGATATTTTCCGGTGCAAGAGGATCCGGAACCGTGTCTGGATTGAGCCCAAGGCCCTGATCGCAGATCCGAATAATGATCGAATCTACGGTCGTTTCAAAG
>CAZZZQ010000588.1:0-1316 GCA_964658405.1 uncultured Sphingomonas sp. | reverse complement strand
TGTGTTTATCGGGGTGGTAGGCGTTGCCGTGAACGACCGCGTTGACCGCGGCCTCTCGAACAGCCATGGCAATATTCGGAACGGTGTCTTCATCGAAGCCGGCGCGCTGTGCATAGTCCTCCGCGGCCTGCTCCACCTTGTTGACACTATCCAGGGAGGACCCGAGGGTGAGGTTCACACGGCTTGCGGTCGAATCTCCCAAAGCACTCCTCAACTTGCCATCCAGGGGATAAGCTATCCCGCATAGCAGTGTTCGCAGTGTGCTTGCACCGGAGGCGAAAGTCAAGGAAGACCGTCACTGCCGCACGTTACTTCCAGCGCATGATGGGCATTTGAACTGCAGCGATGCAGAGTTCACCAGTTCCTTCGCCCTCTGACCTGGGCACCGACACGGCGACCAGTTCAGGATCAGTGAGATAGCATGAGACAGGTGGAGCGGGCGTCCCGGATCGGGGGCCGCGTATCCATCGCAACGAAACATTTAGGGTTCCACGAAGCAGGAACGGAAGGGTCGCGCGACCGTTATGAGCAGGCATGTGATCAACAGGACGAGCGTCTCGGCGCTGATGGGAGCATCGGTCTTCGATGCCTCCGGTCTCCTGTATGGTCGCGTGCGTGAGTTTGCCGTCGACACCGCGGCCGACGCACATCGCGTGCAGGCTCTCGTAGTCCGGCGGATTCCTTCAAAGGAGATTCCAAGCCGAAGCGCGCTGACGGTCCTGGTTCGCATCGCCGAGATGCAGTTGGGAGCCGCCTGCCGTATGGAGTTGGGGGTCGCTGCGATGCCGGTCGAGATGGTGATCGGCGGCCCGGGCGAGGGTGCCGACCAAATGTATCTTCTCCTTGAGCGCGACCTGCTGGACCAGCAGATTATTGACATCAACGGGCACAAGGTCGTTCGGGTCAATGACGTAGATCTCGCGTGGGTCCCGGCGGAAGATGCGCAAACTGAACTTGTCCTCCGGATCGTAGAGGTGGAGGTCGGTATGCGGGGTGCGACGAGGAGGCTGCTGAAGGGGCTTCCAGGCAGCACGGTCGACCGCCTCGCGCGCCAGTTTGAGCCACGGGCGATCCCGTGGGACTTCGTCGACCTGATCGATCGCGATCCGGCCCGGCGCGTAAAGCTGAAGATCGAGCAGGAACGGCTCTCCCGGATGCACCCGTCCGACCTCGCCGACATTCTCGAAGAACTCGCCCCCGCCGAGCGGCAGGCGCTCTTCAACAGCCTCGATGAAGAGGTTGCAGCCGAGGCGCTTGAAGAGGTCGACCCAAAGATGCAGCAGGCCTTGATCGAGTCGCTGGACTCCGAGCAGATC
>CAZZZQ010000587.1:0-2767 GCA_964658405.1 uncultured Sphingomonas sp. | reverse complement strand
CTGTGCGCCGCCTTCTCGCTCTTCGGCGGCCCGACCCAGAACGTCGTCTATGCGGATGACCAGGGCCACATCGGCTACCACGCGGTCGGCCGCATCCCCCTGCGCGGAGACCCGGCGCACCCGACGACCCCCTCGCCGGTCCCGGCTGATGCCAGTCTCGTGGCGAATGAATGGTCCACCGCCGCGCCGTACATCCCGTTCGACCAGCTCCCCCAGGTCTTTGATCCCCCGGGCGGGATCCTCGCCACGGCAAACTCGCGCGTCGTCCCCGACAACTTTCCCTACCCGATCACGCTCGACTGGAGCGCACCCTACCGGAACGAGCGCATCTGGAAGGTCCTCGCCGCCAAGCCGCGCCTGACCTCCGCCGACATGCTCGCGCTGCAGACCGACGTCTACTCCGATCTGGATCGAGTCATCGCCCAGCGGCTGGCATACGCGATCGACCACGCCACGCTCAGCGGCAGCCGGCAGAAGCGCCTGCACCAGGCCGCCGACCTTTTGCGCGACTGGAACGGCAGCGTCGACGCCAACGCCGCAGCGCCTGCGATCGTCGACGCCGCGCGCGCCGCCCTCTGGCCTATCCTGCTCAACCCGAAGCTCGGCGATGCGACGCCACTTTATAGCTGGGGTGAGAAGGCCTACGCCGAGGAGCAGCTGATCATGCACACGCCTGCACGCTGGCTGCCGTCGACCTATTCCAACTGGGATAACCTGCTCGCCGACGCGGTCGACAAGGGTCTCGAAGCGGACCACGCGCCGTCCGACCTGAAGAGCTGGCAGTATGGCGAGGCGCATCCGCTCGACATCGAGCACCCTGTCCTCGCCTCGTCGCCGTTCCTCGAGCACCTGGTCGGCTACCGGGTCGGGACGGGAGAGCTGCCGCAGTCCGGCGACAGCACGACCATCAAACAGGTCGGCAAGAGCTTCGGACCCTCGGAGCGCTTTACCGCCGACCTGGCTGACCTCGACCACTCCACGCTGAACCTCGTCCTCGGACAGTCCGGCAACCCGGCCAGCCCCTGGTTCATGGACCAGTTCCACGCCTGGTACACCGGCACGACCTTCCCGCAGCTCTACAGCGACGCGGTCGTCCATTCGGCCGCAACCCACACTCTGACGCTGACACCGCAGTGAGCAGGGACCGGGCGACGACGCGATCGCGGGCATCCCTGCTCGTACTCCCGCTCGTCGCCCTGCTTGCGGTGGCTCCGCTGCTGGTGCGCGGCTGCTCCTGCGGCCACGACTTTGACTTCCACATCCTCAGCTGGCTTGAGGCCGCGACGCAGTTCGCCCACGGCAACCTGCACCCGCACTGGGCCTTTACCCCGGCCTACAACGCGGGCGAACCGCGCTTCGTCTTCTATCCGCCGCTCTCGTGGACGATCGGCGGAGCCCTCGGGCTGCTGCTGCCGTGGACGGTCACGCCGATCGTCTATACGTGGCTCGCCCTTACCGCCGCTGGACTGGCCTGCTATCGGCTGCTCCGCGAGTTCGCCGAGCCCGCCACTGCGCTTCTGGTCGCCTCGCTCTACACGGTCAATCCGTCCATGCTCTTCACCGCGTATGAGCGAACAGCGTATGCGGAGTTGCTCGCCGCCGCATGGCTCCCGCTCCTCCTGCACGGCATCCTGCGCAGGCGCGTGACCATCCCGGGCCTCGCCGTCCCCGTCGCCCTGCTTTGGCTGACGAACGCGCCGGCTGCGGTGATCGGCTGCTACGGTCTCGCCATCATCGGGATTGTCCGTCTCCTGCAGCGCTCTTCAGATCGCCGCCAGCTCGCCATCAACACTGTCTCGGGCACGGCTCTTGGGATTGGAGTCGCCGCCTTCTATATCCTCCCCGCGGCCTACGAGCGGCGATCCGTTGAGATCAACCTAGCGATGGTCGAGGGCATGCGGATCGTGGATAACTTTCTCTTCCACCACACGCCGGACGCCGCCCACGATGCCGTCCTCCACACGGCCTCACTCCTCGCAGTCAGCCTGCTCCCTCTAACGGCTGCTGCCCTCTTCATCGGCCGTCGCCAGGCGCATAAGACACTCGCCCCGCTGGCTGCGGTGACGATCGCGATCGCCCTCCTGCTGACACCGTTCTCCGCGCCGGTTTGGCGCCACGCCCCGGAGCTTGCCTTCCTGCAGTTCCCGTGGCGCTTCCTCGCCCTGCTCACGCCTGTCCTCGCCCTCGCGATTGCTCTTGCGGCACGAAGTCTTCCGCTGACACGCGCGAAGGCCACCGTCGCCAGCCTCTTTCTGGCAGCCGCACTGATCGCCTTCGGCTACCATGTCTTTCAACAGGAGTGTGACCCGGAGGACACCGTCGCCGCCCGCGTCGCGCTCTTCCACTCCCCTGCCGGGTCTGATCCTACCGACGAGTACACCCCCATGACCGCCGACAACGACGCCCTCGCACAGACGAATCCGCCCTTCTGGATGGCCGCAGACGCCGCAGCTCCGACGCCCCCACAGGCCGCCGGCGGTCCTCTCCACTGGCCGCTGGACGTGCAATCGCCCACCGCCCAGACCCTGATCCTCAACCTGCGCGACTACCCGGCCTGGCGCGTCAGCCTGAATCACCGGCTGATCACCACACGCCTCGAGCGCGCGGACGGCCTGATCGCTATCCCCATCGCCGCCGGCCTCTCGCACCTCGATCTCGTCTACGCCCGCTCGGCCGACCAGACCGCCGGCGGAGTCGTCTCGGCAGTCTCACTCGTGCTGCTGGCGATCCTTCTGTACCGCCGCCGCCCTCCACGCTGATTTATCAT
>CAZZZQ010000586.1:0-2768 GCA_964658405.1 uncultured Sphingomonas sp. | reverse complement strand
GATCTCCTCGGGGCGTCCCATTGTGCCGCGCGGGATCTGCGACTTGAAGAACTCCTTGGCATCGTCTCCAAGAGGATCGAGGATTGGGGTGTCGATCGTTCCGGGAGAGAGAACGTTGACCCTGATCCTGCGCTCTTTGAGCTCTACAAGCCAGGTGCGAGCGAAGGACCGAAGGGCGGCCTTGCTTGCGCTGTAGACGCCGAACGCGGGAAAGCCTTTAATGCCTGCGATCGAGCCGTTCATGATGATCGAACCATCGTCGTTGAAGAGCGGCAGTGCCTTCTGGACCGTAAACAGGGTGCCACGCACGTTGAGGTCGAAGGTCTTATCGAAGTGTTCTTCCGTGACCTCTTCCAGCTTGGCGAACTCACCCTGACCGGCGCTTGCGAAGAGGATGTCGATCTTGCCTTTTTCACGCTTGACCGTGTCGTAGAGGCGATCAAGATCGGCAAGCTTCGAGGCATCGCCCTGGACGCCTGTTACGTTCCTGCCGATGAGCTTGACGGCCTCGTCGAGCTTGTCCTGGCGGCGGCCTGTGATGAAGACATAAGCTCCCTCTTCGACGAAGAGCTTTGCGGTTGCGAGTGCCATGCCCGAGGTGGCGGCGGTGATGACGGCTACTTTTCCTTCAAGCTTTCCCATGACGATTCCCTTTCAGAGATGCGGGTTATAGAGCGGTCTGCCTTGCGCGGGGGCAGACTGCGTTTGATATGCGAGCGGAGACCGTTGCCGGCAGGCGGCAACCGGATGCGCTCCCTCTGGTTCAGCTGAATAGATGGAGTGGTCACGCGTGGAGATTCAATTGTTCGGGATTTATGAACTATTGAACCATTAGAAGGGATTCAGTAGTCTGGTAGGTATGCGGCCACTGCTTCATCCATCGATCGAGGACATCACGGTAGAGGGGATTCTCCATGCGTTGTCGGATCCGGTCCGGGTGGCGATCTATGCAGACATTGTGGCGCAGGAGTGTTCGCACAACTGTTCAGCGTTTCAGACGGTGAGCAACAAGACGATTCCGAAGTCGACGCTTTCGCAGCACTTCCGGGCGCTTCGAGAGGCCGGGCTGATCCGTGGCGAACGGCGTGGTGTGGAGATGCACAACAAGTCGCGCTGCGCGGAGATCGAGGGGCGCTTCCCCGGCCTGATCGTCGCGATCGTCAACTCGCACGCCATCCAACTGAAGGATGACGCGGGCAGGAAGAAGACTGCTTCGAGCAACGCTACAAAGCGGCCAGCGGCGAAGAGGTAGAGAGTCGCCGATGACCGCGGGCGTTTAGAGTGCGGGCTCCGGTTTGGGATCGACGAAGGTTGCATGATCCTGGCCTTCGACCGAGAGGCCGGCTCCGCCGTTCAGGTCCATGACGACGATCTCGTTTTTTCCGGGGTGCAGCCAGACGCCCGGAAGGAAGAGGCTGCCCATCGGCCCGATATCCCAGAATCGACCGAGCAGGTGGCCGTTGATCCAGAGGACGCCTTTGCCGAGACCCTGCGTGTTCAGATAGGTGTCGCCGGGGGTCTGGACGTCGAAGCCTGCGCGGTAGAGGCAGGGGCCGGTGCATGGGTCGGTGCTGTAGCCGCCCTTTGGCAGATCGCTGAAAGGGAGGGGGAAGATCTCCCATCCCGCGAGGGGCTTTCCGCCGAGGAGGACCTGCTTCGTGATGCCGGCACGTTCGCCGCGGATCGCCAGGGTGAAGTTGATGCGGCCGGAGTTTTCTACGAGGATGTCGAGGCGGTGCCTGCCGTGCAGGTTGAGGTCGAGCGTCTTTTCGCTGAGCCTGCGGTCGAGCTTCCCGACGATCTTGCCGTCGACGAAGATCCGCGCGTAGCTGTGGAGTTCGTCGACTGTGAGCTGGGTCTTCCCTTCACCGGTGATCTCGGTCCGGTAGAGGATGTAGCCATAGGCCTGGTCGAGATCTTCCATGGAGAGGGTCGTGGCTGACTTGATGGGCTTCGGAAGCAGCTTCCAGATTGGCTGCGCCTCGTGCAGGGCGATCGGTGGCAGGGTGATCATCGGCGGGAGGACGGGGACTGGCGGCGGGGTTACGCCGGTGATCTCCTCGATCGCTTTGCGCAGGGCGAAGTACTTCGGGCGGGGGCGGCCGGCCTCGTCGATCGGAGCGTCGTAGTCGTAGCTCGACACATCGGGCTGGTAGAGGTTGTGGTCGTTGTTAGCACCGTTCATCCAGCCGAAGCTGGTTCCGCCGTGCAGCATGTAGAGGCTAAGGGAGTAGCCCTTGCTCAGCATGGAGCGAATCTCGGCCTCCTGTTTCGCGGCGTCGGTCAGCTGGTGCTTCTCGCCCCAGTGATCGAACCAGCCGTCCCAGTATTCGGCCACGTAGACGGGCGCGGTCGGCCGGAAGGTATGGAAGAGGGCGACCGAGCGGGCTGCGTCGCCTGTGCCGAAGTCGATCCCGGCGGGAACGTTTGGAAGGGTGCCCTGGGCGAGCACGTCGGCGCCGTCGCCGGTGTAGAGGAGCGTGCTGTCGAAGCCTGAATCTTTGACCAGCTTGTAGATCTGCTGCATGTAGGCGTGGTCGTCGCCGAAGGAGCCGTACTCGTTCTCCACCTGCACGGCGACGATCGGGCCGCCACGGCTCGCCTGCAGGGGCGCGACCTCCTGGCCGAGGCGCTTCATCCAGCGGGTCGCCGCCGCCATGTAGGCCGGGTTTGAGCTGCGGAGGACCATGGCGTGGTCCTTCAGCAGCCATGCCGGGTAGCCGCCGAGGTCCCACTCCGCGCAGGAGTATGGGCCGGGGCGGAGGATG
>CAZZZQ010000585.1:0-2771 GCA_964658405.1 uncultured Sphingomonas sp. | reverse complement strand
CGCTTCAGTCTGGCTGGACATGTAGCGCAATACCTGAACCCGGCCGCCTTTGGAGCGCCGCCCGCGGGTGCCTTCGGCAACTCGGGCGTTGGCGCGGTTGTCCTTCCGGGATTGCAGCAGGGTGACGTGACGCTTGCGAAGCTCTTCGACTTTACCGAACGGGTGCAGTTCAAGCTGCAGGCGGACGCGTTTAACGTGCTGAATCACGCAAACTACAGCTCGCTCGGAACGACGGCCACGAGTGGCACATCCTTCGGGCAACTGAATGGTGCTTACCCGCCGCGACAGATGCAGTTTGGCGCAAAACTCATCTTTTGAAGCGGGCTGAGGATCGACCAGCGCGGCAGACATCGTTGCAACAAGCGATGAAGTGAAGTGGCGCTTGACAGTTCTTTTGTAAGGTTGCGATTTGGACGGGTGCATGGTGCCAGAACATGGGATCGTCATCGACGACGAAGCTCTGGCCCATCTCCCCCCTATCGGCTGGGAACACATCAGCCTGACCGGCGACTACACCTGGCAGGCTTCAGGACGCCTCCGCAAGGGTTCTTTCAGGCCGCTACGACCCTTTGCAGCCTCAAACGAGTGATCGAAATTGCTTAGCGTTCCGATTTTGACGTTTGGTGTAGTGACCCCAATGAGAAGTTCCCTTCCATAGCAGCCGCGCTCGGCGGAATTCCAGAGGGAATCATAATCGACGGGGAGCTGGTGGCCCTCGACGAGGAAGGACGTTCCGTCTTCAATCTCCTGCAGAACTACCGATCGGCGTAGAGCCAGATCCATCTCTATGCTTTCGACCTTCTTGTCCACAAAGGAAAATACCTGACTTCACTTC
This sequence comes from uncultured Sphingomonas sp., assembly GCA_964658405.1. GTDB lineage: Bacteria > Acidobacteriota > Terriglobia > Terriglobales > Acidobacteriaceae > Edaphobacter. The sequence continues at coordinate 1,936 of CAZZZQ010000585.1, read as the reverse complement.
CGTTATTAGAGCTTCGGAAGATACTCGAAATGATGCTCCGTACCGCCGACCACATCGGCTTATCGGTAGTGTCCAACAAGTCGGACGAGATGCTCTCTTTTGTGCGGGAACACGGTTTGCAAGGCGTTGTAGCCAAAAGACGCGACAGTATCTATCAACCGGGAAACCATCCGGCCTATGGGCAAAGCACCGCAGCAATTTGGGGCAGGAATTCGTAATCGGGGGATACACACTTGGCAGCAACGGCTTCGATGCAATCATCATCGGGTTCTACCGTGGCGACGACCTCGTCTACGCCGGACGAGGTCGTGCCGGTTTCGTCCCCGCATCGCGACGAGAGGTTTTTGCTCAGATCAAAGACTTGAAAACTAACGCATGCCCATTTTCGAATCTTCCTGAGACGGCCGCAGGGCGTTAGGGCAGTGCCTAACGGCCGCAAAGATGAAGGAGTGCGTTTGGCTCCAACCCAGCGCTGTCGCACAGGTTGATTTCCTCGAATGGACAGGAGCATACCACCACCTTCGATACACGAAGTTCGTCTCAATGCTTGATGACAAAGACCCTCGGAAAGTTGTGAAGGAGAGCTGACGAATAGCTTGATGCTCGTTTTCGTGGTAGATTGTATCTGTCTCATTAAAGATGGTTTATGTAGATAACGGCCATCACGTATAGTCGACCTTTCAGATAGCATGAACCTCATGACCGTGTCGGCATGGTTTTCGAGATCAGTTCGGGGTTTGAAGGAACGACTTCTGTACCATCAGATTTCCGTCGCTACTGGAACGGTTCTGCTCATCGATATTTTGTATGCGACACGTCCCTACCGCGACTGAATCAGTTGCGCCAGCTTATCCGGCTCTCATGCTGCTTCTCGCCACACTCTGCATCGGTCAACTGAATTTGCTGGGAAAGCGGCGCAACCCGATCTCCAGTGATCTCCGACGAGACGTAGGGATTTGGGCGGGCATAATCGGACTGTTGCACGCCGTTGTGGGACAGTGCGTTCACTTGCGCGGTCGGCCATGGCTTTACTACGTCTACGATCATCGACAGACACACCTCGTTCCTTTCCGGCACGATCTCTTTAGATTTGCAAACTTCACTGGCCTGTTTGCCGCCCTTATTCTGCTGGTGCTAGCTACCTCCAATTACTTTTCGTTGAAATCGCTAGGTACGCCTCGCTGGAAACAACTCCAACGCTAGAATTACCTGTGCTTCGGGTTAGCAGCTTTCCACACAATCCTGTACCAAGTTTCTGAAGGAAAGATGAACAGCTTTGTTCTGACCAGCGCGATTGGCATGGGGCTCACCCTCGCACTTCAACTGATCGGATTCAGCCTGAGAAGACAAAGGGCGGTTTGAACGGAGAGATAGGGTTACGAGCGTGCGCAGTATACTTAACCGAATGCGCCGCCTCGCTAGTGTCGTTGCGATCTTCATCCTGCTTTCAGCGGCGGCTCCTCTGCTGGCGTGCATGACAGGAAGAGCAATGACGCAGGAAGAAAGTGTTTGCTGTCGTTCCATGCACGGCAAGTGCGGTGGCATGGAGAAGATGGGTTGCTGCAAGACTGAAGTGAAGTCGGATGAGAGTCCTCAACTTGCGACGGTAGCGCCAGCAACGGATGCTCACTTCGCGGTCATTGCGTGGCTCGCGCCTTTGCTCCGATCCGTTGAGACCGCGCCTCCCTCTCTGTTTCGATCTCCCGACGAGCATTCCCCGCCAGGGCTGTTAACTGCTCAAATTTCCGTTCTCCGCATCTGATTCGCTCCTGATCGAATGACCCTGCACGCCCATGCGTGTCTGCGTTTCCTTTCGTTCAAACAACGGAGCATTCATGAAATCTTCTATGGTTCTGGCCTGTGCTCTTGCACTGCCGGGTATGGCCTTTGCCTCTGACCACGGCCCCATCTTCAGCTATGCAACGCCCGTCAACTC
>CAZZZQ010000584.1:0-2779 GCA_964658405.1 uncultured Sphingomonas sp. | reverse complement strand
GCAACGCCGGCTCGCTGAAGTACCAGTACAAGATCTCCGACAAGACGGTGCTGACCGGCTTCAGCGGTGTGCTCTGGCTCGACACCAATACGCCGAATACCAAGGGACCGACGCGGACGCAGGTTGCCACGTTCGGGTACAACTACCTGCTGCAGAATACCGATCCGACGCTGGCGAACTATGTGAAGTACAACTTCTACCATGTGCCTACGGACTTCGAGTATGTCGGGGTGAAGTCGGAGCTGAGCAAGGGTTGGAAGATCGACGTCAAGCCGTACACGTACAGCTACTACAACCAGCAGAACTATGCAGCGCAGCCGAAGACGGGTGCGATCAACCTGACGAACTGCGTTGCGGTGAAGGGGATCCAGCCCTGCGGCACGGACAAGCTGAACAGCTATCGGAAGTATGGCGAGACGAGCACGATCAGTCAGACCTCGAAGTACGGCGTCTTCCGCACCGGGCTCTGGTACGAGTGGGCGACGACCAGCCGGCACCAGATTCCGCAGAACCCGATCACCGGCAAGGATGATGTTCTGCCGAACTTCAACGAGCAGTTCAACACCAACTCCTACCAGCCCTACGGCGAGTACGAGTACCACGCGACCCCGAAGCTGACCCTGACTGGCGGCTTCAAGTACGCGTATTACAACCAGAACCTGACGCAGTATGCCGACAACGGCAAGACGGTCGGCAACCTGGGCGGCGCGGCTTCGGTCAACCACGTGGCTGGCTATAGCTCGTTCCTGCCTTCGGCTGACGCTAACTATCGCATCAAGGAGAACTGGTCGGTGTACGGGCAGTTCGCCACGGGCAGCATCATCCCTCCGAGCAACGTCTTCGATACGACCGGCGCGAACACGCTCGTACTGCCGAAGCCGACCGGCGCGAAGACCTACCAGGGCGGAACGGTGCTGAAGTTGAAGCGCGTGACGTTGAACGTGGATGGCTACTACACCCACTTCCAGAACACCTACGCCTCTTCGCCGGACCCGAACGCCACCTCGGCGACGCAGTTCACCCAGTCGGGCGACTCGGTCACGAAGGGCTTCGAGGGGGAGACGAACCTGTACATCACGCACGGCCTCAGCCTCTATGTGAACGGCACCGCCGGCACGGCGAAGTATGTCACGCAGACGCTGAACGGCGTTACGCTCGGCAACTATGGCGAGTGGGTGGCGAATGCGCCGGCCAACACCGAGGCGATCGGCCTGACGTATCAGCAGCGGTACTTCGATGCGGGCTTCTTCCACAAGCGCATCGGGCCGATGTGGAACGATGGCACGAACGCTGCGGGAGCGACGCTGAACCAGGTCATCCCGATCGACCCGTTCGACATGGATAACCTCTACGTGAACTACACCGTTCGCAACGGCGGCCAGTTCGACGGCACCAAGCTGCGCTTTACCGTCAACAACCTGCTGAACGCGCAGAACATTACAAGCGTGACGCAGGCGGCGACGGTGCAGGCCTACACCCCGACGGGAGCGGACACGCTTGGGTTGCTGCCTGGCCGGAGCTTCTCGATGACGGTTACGTTTGGCTTCCACCCGAAGGAGTAGCCGCTTCGTCTCCTTATGAAAGAGCCCCATGCGCCGCGGAAGATCGCGGAGCATGGGGCCTTTCTTTTTGCGGCGCGTGCGTCCCTTGCTTGACCGGCAACGTCTCCAGTGGCATCGTAGCTGTGCTGCTTCGAGGAGGATCTGGATGCACCTGAACCGTCGTGACTTTACCCGTTTGATTGCCGGCTCTGCGGCCCTGTCGATGGCTCCAAAGGTCTTTGCGCAGGCCCCGGCGAAGAAGATCCGCTACGCCGCCGTGGGGCTGGGCGAGATCTCGGTGAACCACTTCATGCCGGCTTGCAAGAACTCCTCCATTGCGGAGATCACGGGGCTGGTCAGCGGGCATCCTGAGAAGGCGAAGCGGCTTGCGGCGGAGTACGGGATCCCGGAGAGCTCGATCTACAGCTACGAGACCTATGACCGGATGCGGGATAACCCGAACATCGACGCGGTCTACATTGGCCTGCCGAACGGGATGCACTCGGAGTACACGATCCGTGCGGCGCAGGCGGGCAAGCACGTGCTCTGCGAGAAGCCGATGGCGAACACGGTCGCAGAGAGCGAGGCGATGATCGCCGCGTGTGCGAAGGCCAATCGGAAGCTGATGATTGCGTACCGATGCCAGCTGGAGCCGGTGATTATGAAGGCGCGCACGATGATCCAGAGCAAGCAGCTTGGGACGATCCAGGCGATTGAGGGGGCGTTCGGCTTCAACAGCCCCGCGGGTGTGTGGCGGCTGAACCGGAAGCTGGCGGGCGGCGGTCCGCTGATGGATGTGGGGATCTACCCGCTGAACACCAGCCGCTTCCTGCTGGGGGAGGAGCCGGGCCACATCTTCGCGAACGGCTCAGTGATCGACCACGATGGCCGCTTCGACGAGGTGGAGGAGAATGTGTCGTGGACGATGAAGTTCCCTTCGGGCGTGGTCGGGAGCTACAGCACGACCTATGGGGCGAACATGTCTGGGTATATCCGGGTGCATGGATCGAAGGGGACGCTTGAGATTGAACCGGCGTATGTCTATGACGGGACGCACCTGACGGGCTATATCAACGGGGCGGCGAAGGGTGATCCCGGGGTCAAGATCGATGAGCTGATGCAGGGGCATGATCCGGTGCAGTTTCAGGATGAGGCGGAGTACTTTGCGCGGTGCATTATGAACAACACGCCGGTCGGGCCGTCGGGTGAGGAGGGGCTTAAGGATATGAAGCTCATCC
>CAZZZQ010000583.1:0-2785 GCA_964658405.1 uncultured Sphingomonas sp. | reverse complement strand
CTGTCAACCGACGACGCACTCCTCGGTGAGACCATCACCAACCGCAAGGTTGAGAACCTGCCGATGAACGGCCGGCACGCCATGGACCTCGCCGCCACCGCGTCGAACGTCATCATCGGACCAAAGACCTCCTTCACCGGAAACCCTCCCGGCGCGAACTACATCGGTGCCGGTACCCGCGAGGTTACAAATTCACTGACGCTCGACGGCATCACGATCATGAACAGCCTGATCTCGTCCTCGCCCGTCACGCCGAACCCCGATGCGCTCTCCGCCGTCCAGGTCCAGAACGGTAACTACACCGCACAGTACGGTGCCTACATGGGCGTTCACATCAACATGGACACCAAGTCCGGCACCAACAAATTGCACGGCACCGTATACGACTACGTCCAGAACGACTTCTTCAACGCCAAGAGCTGGCTCACGCTCCCCACGGCGCGTACCCCGGTTCTCCGCTATAACCAGTTCGGCGGCGTGCTCGGCGGCCCGGTCGTCATTCCGCACCTCTACAACGGTCGCGACAAGACCTTCTTCATGGGCTCCTACGAAGGTCTCCGCCAGATCTCGCAGAGCCAGACCAATGCAAATCTCCTGACCCCTGCACAGCGCGCCGGTGACTTCTCCGCCACGACCACGCAGCTCTATAACCCTGCCACGGGTGCCGCATACGTCGGAAACCAGATCACCAACATCTCCCCTATCGCCACCAAGCTGCTGACCTACATGCCGCTGCCCAACACCACTGGCTCGAACAACTATAGCGGCACGGTGCCTCTCAACCTGAATCAGAATCAGACCCTCGATCGCGTCGACCACAACATTGGTGAGAAGGTTCGCCTCTTCGTCCGCTACAGCTGGCAGCGCCTGAACTACGTTAGCGGCTCTGTCATCCCGACCTCGAACGCTTACTCTCCCACCACGGACTCGAACGCCGCATTCGGCTACACGCACATCATCACGCCGAACCTGATCAACGACTTCCGCTTCGGCTACAACAAGCTCTCCTCGAATGTTCTGAACTACTTCGCTCAGAACAACATCTTGGGAACGACGACAGGCCTCGGCATTCCGAACTTCTCCGACGCTGGAAACCCCGGCCTCCCGTCCATCGCAATCACCGGCTTCCAAAGCCTCGGCGCAGACGGTACAAACTGGTATCAGGATGACCGCACGCTCCACGGCTACGACCAGATCAGCCTGGTTCGTGGTAAGCACAACCTGATGGCCGGCGTCGAGATTCGCAAGATGAGCATCGGCCGTGCCGCCCAGAACGCACCTCGCGGCTCCTTCACCTTCTCGGGAAGCTACTCCGGCAACGCAGCCGCAGACTTCCTCACAGGCTACGCACAGACCGTCGTCACACCCATCAACCAGGTGAAGGGATCAGTCGCGGAGTATCGTGACGGCTTCTTCGTACAGGACAACTGGCAGGTCTCGCAGAAGCTCACGCTGCTCTATGGATTCCGCTATGAGCTGCCCACGGTTCCGTACAGCCTCAACGGCTTTGCCCGCATCATCAACCAGAACTACACAGCCCTGATCCCGACGACCACCGCGACCACTGGCACGACCTTCACACCGTCGCCCGGCTTCAAGTTCATCGGTCCGAACCATGACAACTTTGCACCGCGTCTCGGCTTCGCATACCGTGCAACCGACAAGATCGTCGTTCGCGGCGGCGGCGGTATCTACTACAACCCCAACCACCTGAACTCCTTCACGCTGGCGACAGGGAACTATCCGCTCGCAAATGCTTTCACCTACAACGGCCCGAGCAACACCCGTGTTGATAATCTCAGCTTCGCAAACCCCACCGGCACCGGCGCCGCCTCGACCTCCTGCGCACCTGGAACGATCGGCTGCTACTCCAACGTCTTCAACGACAACTACTATCTGCCCACGCCCCGCCTCTACCAGTGGAATCTCGATACCGGTGTAGAGCTCTGGCGCAATGCAGCGTTGGAGCTCCAGTATCTCGGCTCGCACGGCATTCATCTGGATCACTCCTACTATCCGAACCAGCCTCTCCCGGGCGCTGGCGCGGTCAACCCTCGTCGGCCCAATCAACTCTTCGGTCAGATTCGTCAGATTCAGAACGACGGAATCTCCACCTACGAGGGTTTCTCAGTGATCGTCCGTCAGCGTCTCACGCATGGTCTGGATGTAAATCTTGGCTACACCTGGGCGAAGAATCTTGACACCTCCAACGACTCCAACGGCGGCGGAACGCCGATGATCCAGTACAACCTCAAGGCCGACTATGGCCCGTCGAACTGGGACATTCGCAATCGCTTCGTAGGCACCGTGACCTACACCCTTCCGGAGCTCAACCAGTACGGTCCGGCCCTTCGCTCCGTCCTCGGCGGCTGGCAGGCGAACACCATCGTGACCATCCAGAGCGGTATGCCCTTCAACGTCGGAATCAACACCGACCGCGCCAACGCCGGCAACGTCGGAACACAGCGTCCCAACTATGTCCATGCAGGCCGCAGCACATGCTCGCGTCAGACCGTCATCAATGGTGGAACCAGCGCAAGCTGCCTCGACTCCACGGCGTACAGCTTGCCCGCACTCTACACCTACGGCAATCTGCACCGCAACGATGTCCACGGCCCCGGCTATGCCAACACCAACTTCTCACTCTTCAAGAACTTCCATCTCTTCGAAGGCTTCTCAGCACAGCTTCGTGGAGAGGCGTTCAACGTCTTCAATCACCCCAACCCCGGCAACCCGAACTCAACGCTCGGTGCTACGAACTTTGGAACAATCACCAGCGTTCAAG
>CAZZZQ010000582.1:0-2793 GCA_964658405.1 uncultured Sphingomonas sp. | reverse complement strand
CGCCGGAATCCGCCGCCGCATCAGCGCCCAGACCCCGGCGCGCTCAAACTCCGTCCGCATAGCACCGACGATCGCCGTCCGGCCCGTCCGTCGCCGATCCACCTTCTCGGCCACGCTCTTCAGCGGCTCCACATACATCCGCATCAGCTGGTCAAGCTCCGCAGAGATGCTTTCGGCCAGGCAGGCCCGCGCCTCGGTGATCTGGAGTGAGTTCGCCAGCGTGTCTTCGAGCACCTGGATCACCGGCTTGAAGTCCGCGCCGCCCGGCTCCAGCCGCGCCGCAATCTCGCCCTCCATCGCCTCGAGCAGGGTCAGGTCCGCGCCCGCGTCCATGCACCGGACACGGCTCCAGTCGCGCGTAAACCGCACCACCGCCGGCCCCGCGCCGACCTCGCGCAGCAGCACGCCGATGTTCGTAAACTCGCCCTTCACCACATCCGGCACATACCGGATGAGGAAGAACTCGCAGGCCAGCCGATCCGCCACGCAACCTCTCCTCGTACCGTCTTACATCAAAAACCCGCCCACCTGCTGGACCAGATCGGCCTCACGCCGCCGCGCTCCACTCGCCGCCGTCCATAACGGGAACGGCTGCCGGTCCGAATCGCGAAACGACGCAATCAGCTCCCGCACGCGCGACCGCCTCACCAGCAGCTGGCCCATCAGCCGTTCGAGCTCCGGGCCGTCGCCGCCATACCACTCCGGCGGAACCGCCTCCGCGATCCCCCAGACGACCTCGTCCGCCATCGCCTCCACACGCGACAGCCACGGCTCAAAGCTCGCCCAGCCGGTCACATGCGCGTACACCTGGTTGCGCGCGTAGACCCCTCGCAGCGGGCTGTCCGGAAAGCTCCACTCGCCAGCGTTGAAGCAGAAGCCCTGGTCGATAAACGTCGCCCTATACCGCCGCTCGCGCGCCTTCCGCTCGAAGACCGCCTGCCGCCCGTTACAGTTGCCCGTCCACTTGTCGATCGCCAGCATCCCGGCGAACTCGCCCAGGTTCCGCACCTCGCCAAGCTGCAGCTCCGGCAGGTAGTCGACCACCTGGCCGGGCATCAGGCCGCCGACAAACTGGCTCCCGAATTGCAGCCCCGGCCGGTACCGCTCGCGCACACCGCGCGGCAGCTCGGCGCTCAGGTCAGCCGTGTTGCTGACCAGCCAGTCCGTCACCTCGACCACGTCGCTGACCGGCACCGCCAGCCCGACGGCCTCGGCCAGCCGGGTCGCAATCAGCTCATTCGCCAGCACGCGCAGATGCTGCGGATTGTTCTGAAACTTGACCACCCACAGCTTGCCGTCCGCCCCCAGCATCAGCTGGCTCTGCGCTCCGCCCCGCATCCGTCGAATCGCCTGCACTGCAAGAACCGCCACGCGAACCCCCGCAGCCTGCAGGATACGGCAGGACTTTCGTCGCCCCTCCTTAGTACCCCCGCGCCATCTGCTCCGCGCGGACCTCCTGCGCGATCGCCATCGCCATCAGGCAGTCGTCGTGCGCGCCCGAGACCGCGCCGGTGCTGCCGTTCGGCTGGTTCACAAAGGTCCTGCACTCGCCCAGCAGCCGGGCGCTGCGAAAGAGCATCGGCTGCTCCACCAGCAGCGCGCCCAGCCGGCTGATGATGCGGAGCTTCGAGGACGCCGTCGTCAGAAAGCCCTCCAGCCCATCGGCCTCGTAGACCCGCGGGTAGCGCTCCGCCTGCTCGAGGAAGGCGTGCACGGCGCCCCCGTGGTTGTTGCGTTCGACCACGATCATCGCGCCGTTATACTCCTCCGCCAGCCGTGCCGCGATCCGTGCCAGCTCGACCGGCCGGACGCGTTCGCGCACCTCCGCACACTGCAGCCCGGTCGCGAGCTCGATCACCTGCACGGCGCTGAAGTCGCCCTCGGTGCCGCCGCCCGCCGGGTCAACCGCGACCAGGTACCGCTTGGCTGGAGCCACCGGAAACCAGACCAGCAGCGTGCCCCGGCGGCGGACCTCAAACGGCCCGACCACCTCCATCAGCCGCTGCTCGATCGCCTCGATCTCGAAGCAGCAGTCGCCGCTCGCGCGGAAGCACCGCTCCGGGTCCTCGGCAAACTCCTGCGACCGCATCCCGCGATAGCTCTTCTCGAGCGTGCGGCGAAAGCCGATCTGCGCGGGCGTCAAGCCTTCGCGCCGAACCAGCTCCAACTCCTCGTCGTTCAGATCTGTAACCGCAGCGGCTACATACGTTCGCTCCTTCCACCACGGCAGAAAGTGCGACGTAAGGCCGTTCGCCTTGGCCGCGCTGTACTCGTCGTAGAAGCAGCCATACGCGCCGTTGGGCGTCGACTCCAGCACCAGCTCGCCGGTCGGTGCAAGCGCAGCGCGCAGACCCGCAAGCGTCTCATGCGGGTCGCCCCGCCACCGCGACAGCTCACTGCAGTGCAGGTTCTGAATCGTAAGCCCGCGGCCGGCGTTTCCTTCCGCCGCACTGACCACGCGGAATTCGCTGTCCAGCGCCGGAAAGACCATCTGCCGGACGTTCGCGCGGCTGCGCTTCAGCGGCCCCTTGCGCAGCTCCTCGGGCAGCCCCTCCCAGAATCGCTGCACGATCCGAAAGGTGCTCTCCGCCGCCTCCCGCGTATGCGCCACCTGGACGGTCAGGACGCCGGGCGTCGTGATGGTCTTCAGGAAAAACCGCCCCGCGACCCACGTCGTCATCCCCATCTGCCGTGCCTTCAAGACAATATTCTGGCTGGTCCGGTCCCGCTCGAAGATCCGCTGGGCGTCGTTCGCCACCAGCGCACACTCGGTTCCGCCCCGGTCCCGCACCT
>CAZZZQ010000581.1:0-2798 GCA_964658405.1 uncultured Sphingomonas sp. | reverse complement strand
TGGAGCTGACGGAGAGGCTTGAACTCTCGACCTCTCCCTTACCAAGGGAGTGCTCTACCACTGAGCTACGCCAGCACTGTGCTGCAAACCAACCTTACAATCCTACCTCGAACGGTGCCGTCCGAGTAAGACGCGGAAGGCAAAAAAACCTAAAAGTATCCAGGTGAGCGATCGATACTTGCCCGGCTCCATGGTTTGCCAGCAAATGATTGCCAGAGAACCAAGGAAAGCCAGCGCAATTACCATTCTTCCGCTGCCAGCCGGACTTAGATCCATTCGAGATCCATTCGACCGATTCGATCCACTTTCTCACCGTACCGCTACTGCACCAACACACACGCTACAAGATAAATGGTGCACAGGGGAGGATTCGAACCTCCGTAACTCGAAGAGTGGCAGATTTACAGTCTGCTGCCATTAACCGCTCGGCCACCTGTGCACTTCCTGCAAACGAACTCTTACGCAACCCCGTGCTTTACCCGTCAAGCTGCGTCCGATTCCCAGATGGCGAATCGCCCGCATGTGTATCAACTTGATGAAGTGGCAGCAGGCCTGCGCGCCAGAACGGCAGCAGTCGAACCAAATCCGTCGATCTACATCCTAAATCGCTGTGGTGAACTGGAGCTGGCGAAGGGACTTGAACCCCCGACCGCCTGATTACAAATCAGGAGCTCTACCAGCTGAGCTACGCCAGCCCACAACAACCCTTGCTTTGAGCTCTTGCAGGCCGATTCCAGAACGTGAAACCGTACCCGCGCAGAGTGCGCCGCAAGATCAAACTTTAGCATAGGCAGCGGCGCTGCTGCAACGGAGCTGAGAGGCTTCCGTAGAGTTCCCGATCGAAACACTGCACGTTCCGCCCGATGGGTCGCTCCTGCGAACAGCCGAAGGAGCGTTATCGGCATCACAATCCCATGTTGGCGGATCTTTTCCCGTCACGGAACGCGCGGGCCAAATGGCCCGAAGATCATGCCGGAGTGAATACGTTGCAGACGGACGCCAGCCAGGGCTTATTCAATACGCGGGAGATGGACACCGATCGCGACAGGTCGGGGGTCGGAATCATGATTGCCGATCCAACCTTCCGCCGCCTCGTCGAAACGCTGGTGGACCATCTTCACCTTGCTCCTACCATGCTGTTACCTGCACACATTGATGAGCTGCGGGGCGGTGAATCGCAGGTCGCGAATGGTCTTGAGTTGATCATCGCCGACGAAGCGGAGGCGCAGACGATTCGTGGGTTGCTGCTACGAGGCGAGGAGCATGCGGAGGGTTTGAATCCGGCCCTGGTTGCGGTGCGAACCGATCGGCTTGCCCCGCTTTCCTCCTCTGCCAAGGAGACGGATCAGGAGTTTGAAGGTGTACTGGTCCTGCCGCAGGATCCTGCAGTCGTGCTGGCCCAACTCAGCGTCATCCTCTACGCGCACCGCGCCTATGTCCGGCGATACCAAACGACACTGGATGAACTTCATCTGAACCGGCGCATCTTCCGCTCCGTCACCAGTGGAATTACCGTTGCCGATGCGACCCAGCCGGATATGCCGCTGGTCTACGTTAATCCGGCCTTCGAGGTGATGACGGGATATAGCTTTGAAGAGGTCGATGGGAAGAACTGCCGCTTTCTGCAGGGCAATGAGCACAGTCAGCCTGCGTTGACGCTGATTCGGGAGGCGATGAAGGCCGAGCGCGAGGTGGTGACGGTGCTGAAGAACTTCCGCAAGAACGGAACTCCCTTCTGGAATGAGCTTTCCATCTCGCCGATCCGCAGCCGTGAAGGAATCGTCACGCACTTTGTCGGGATCCAGATGGATGTGACGGCACGGGTCGAGTTTGAAGAGGCTTTGCGAGAGAGCGAGAAGCTGGCGGCCGTTGGACGGCTCGCGGCGTCGATTGCGCACGAGATCAACAATCCGCTGGAATCGGTGATGAATCTCCTCTACCTGGCGCAGCATGCCGAGGGTGTCGACGACATCAAGAACTTCCTGGGGCAGGCGGACAAGGAGCTTCAGCGGGTCGCCCTGATCACCTCGCAGTCGCTCCGGTTTTATAAGCAATCGACCAACCCGCAGGCGGTCCGGCCGATGGAGATGCTGGAAGCTGTGCTGGAGTTCTATCACTCGAAGCTGCAGAGCGGCCGGATCACGATCAAGCGGCGAAAGCGGACCTCGGACTCGATCGTGTGCATGGAGAGCGAGATTCGCCAGGTTCTGAACAATCTCGTGCGCAATGCAATCGACGCAACGCAGGGCACCGGCGGCACGCTCTACGTGCGGAGCCGGGAGACTACGGAGTGGCGGCGCGGCTTCAAGGGCGTCCTGATCACGGTTGCCGACACCGGAACCGGAATCAGCCCGGAGACGATGCGCCACCTGTACACGCCCTTCTACACGACCAAGGGGATCAGCGGAACAGGGCTTGGCCTCTGGGTGAGCGCGGAGATTGTGGAGCGGCACCAGGGGCGTCTCCGGGTCAGGAGCAGCCAGCGTCCGGGCAACAGTTGGACGGTGTTTCAGCTCTTCCTCCCGTACCAGGGCCTTACTTCCTAGGGCCGGCTCCACGAGAATCAACTATGCTGGGTGGCAGATGAACGTACGCCCAGATCGAGCCACTTCCACCTCACGATGCGCGGCGGACCGCCATGCGTAGACCGACCCGCTACTCCTTCCTGCTTGCACTGGTGCTGGTCCTGGCCCTGGCTGGCGCGCTCCTGCTGCGTGCGAAGGCTCCGCCGGAGGTTGCACGGCTGCTGCCGGAGTGTGATGCGATCGTCTATGCGAATTTGAAGCCGCTTCGCTCGG
>CAZZZQ010000580.1:0-2804 GCA_964658405.1 uncultured Sphingomonas sp. | reverse complement strand
AAAGTGCACCTTCTGCAACTTTGCCTCGGATGTCTTCGCGTCGGGGCGGATGGACGGCTACACCGACCGGCTCTGCGCGGAGATCGGCAGTGCTCGCGCGACCGGAGCGATCGTTCCGACCGTGATGGACAGCATCTACTTCGGCGGCGGAACCCCCAGCCTCCTGCAGGCGTCCCACGTCCAGCAGATCTTCACGGCCCTCCGAGATCAGTTCGAAGTTGCAACCGACGCGGAAATCACGCTGGAGTGCGCCCCCGGGCAGCTCTCAGACGAGACCCTCGAAGCGCTCCTGAAGCAGGGTTTGAACCGCGTCAGCCTGGGGATCCAGAGCTTCGTGGATGCCGAATCCGCCGCCGTCGGACGGCTCCACACCCGCGAGATGTGCCTGCAGGAGATCGAGCGCCTCCGGGCCGCCGGCGTGCAGGATCTCAATGTAGATCTCATCGCCGGGCTGCCGATGCAGACCGAGGCAAGCTGGTGCTACTCGGTCGAGCAGGCCATTGCGACCGGATCGGAGCACGTCAGCGTCTACATGCTCGAGGTCGACGAGGAGTCCCGGCTGGGCAGGGAAGCCCTCGCGCAAGGCAGCCGTTATCATGCCGGGCAGCTTCCGCCTGACGACGCGGTCGCCGACTGGTACGGCATGGCATGCGCGATGCTCAACCAGGCCGGGATCGCCCAGTACGAGATCTCGAACTTCGCACGGCCAGGCCATCAGTCGAAACACAACCTGAAGTATTGGACACGCGCCCCGTACCTCGGCTTCGGTCTGGATGCTCACTCGCTATTGCGAACGCCGACCGGTGAGGTTCGCACGGCGAATGTGGACAGCCTCGATTCCTACATGGCGGAGCCTTTGTCTCCCGATCCGTTCGGCCAGAGAGCAACTGCACCCTCCCCGGATCTGATCGGCCAGGAAGAGGCCTTCGAAGAGTCGCTATTTCTTGGCCTCCGCCTGAACAAGGGAGTTCGTATCAGCAGCCTCCAGCAGGAGTTTGGTCCGGAACTTGTTGAGGCAGTAGAAGATACCTTCCAGGAGTTGGCCGCTGCCGGCCTGTTGCAGCTCGATGTGGATCGCGTCTCTCTGACAGACCAGGGTCGGCTTCTTTCGAACGAAGTCTTCAGCCGGATGCTGCTTCCCACGCCCGCCTGACGCGGCTTCTTTCCTGCCGCTTCCTCCACCGGTAAACTCGAACCAGACCACACGGAGATCCTCACCCCATGCAGCAAAGCACCGAAGCCGTCATCGACCTGCGCAGCGACACTGTAACCCGCCCCACTCCAGCGATGCGTGAGGCCATGGCCTCGGCTGAGGTCGGCGACGATGTCTACGGCGAGGACCCGACGATCAACCGGCTCGAGAAGAGAGCGGCCGAAGTCCTTGGCAAAGAGGCTTCCATCTTCGTCCCGACCGGCACGATGGGGAACCAGATTGCGATCCGGATCCACACCGAGCATGGCCAGGAGGTCATCTGCGAGGCACGGTCGCACATCCTTGACTGGGAGATGGCGATGACGGCGGCTTTCTCCGGCTGCCAGGCCCGAACAGTTGCGGCGGAACGCGGCATTCTGACGTGGGCTCACATCCGGCCGGCGATCGCGACGAAGATCTACTACCGCGCCCAGACCGGACTGATCTGCCTCGAGAACACGCACAACATGGCTGGCGGAACGGTCACGCCGCTCGCAATCATGGAAGAGGTCTGGGCAGGCGCGAAGGAGGCTGGCCTCCCCGTACATCTCGATGGTGCCCGCGTCTTCAACGCCGCCGCCGCACTCGGGATCGGCGTCGACACGCTGACGAGCGGCTTCGACACGGTCAACTTCTGCCTGTCGAAGGGGCTGGGCGCTCCGGTCGGCTCGATGCTGGTCGGGACCCGGAAGCACATCGAGCGCGCACGGATGTTCCGCAAGGCGCTGGGCGGCGGGATGCGGCAGGCGGGCGTACTGGCCGCGGCTGGGTTGATCGCGCTGGAGCAGATGCCCGGGCGGCTCCCCGAAGACCATGCCAATGCACGTCTGCTGGCGGAGAGCGTGGCCAAGTCGGACAAGGTTGAGATCGACCTTCAGGCGGTCCAGAGCAACATCGTCATCTTCCAGCTGAAGAACGAAGGCGACGCCCCGGGAATGGTCGCAGTCCTGAAGGAGCGCGGCGTTCTGGCGAGTGCCATCGGACCTCACACCATCCGCTTCGTCACTCATTTTGACGTAGACCGAGCCGCATGCGAGCGTGCTGCGGGAATTGTTACGGCTGCGTTACTCGCTTGATTGCCCGATAAAAGAGGCAGATTCATCGTCCGTTCGCAATAAATGGATCCCGTGTGCGCTATTGTCAGGGGGTAACACCGTTGGCATGAACGAGGTGCATTTCCTTGAGTCAAACAGTCTTCGTACTTGAAGATGACGCAGATATCTCCCGCCTGGTCCAGTACCACCTGGAGAGCGCGGGCTTTGCCGTTCGCCCCTACCTTGCCCCCAGCCAGATCATCACGGATGCCGAGCGCCAGCCGCCCGCGCTCTTCCTGCTGGACATCATGGTTCCCGGTGGCGATGGGCTTGACCTCTGCCGGCGCCTTCGGCAGAATCCGACGCTGAGCAGTATTCCGATCATCTTCCTGACGGCGCGTGCCGCGGAGAACGATCGCGTGCACGGCCTGGAACTTGGCGCTGACGACTATATCACCAAGCCCTTCGCGACCCGCGAGCTGGTCGCCCGGGTCAAGGCAGTCCTTCGCCGCTTCGAGCGGCCGACCGGACCATCGCTCATCAAGTTTGAGTCGGTCGAGATCGATGCCAGCGCCATG
>CAZZZQ010000579.1:0-2805 GCA_964658405.1 uncultured Sphingomonas sp. | reverse complement strand
CGCAGGCAGTGGGTGTGCAGACCTTTCAACTGCTGGGGGAGAACAGCCTCGAGGATCCGGCTTTGCACCCATTCGTCGAGTGGTGGAGCTACAGCCACCCTTCGATTCAGAACCGCCTCCAGTTCGCCGCGCACTATGACCCGTGGACGGCAGGCCGGCAGCCACAATACTTCAGCAAGTAGGAAGCACTAGAATCCTGCCATGGCTACTGATTGTCTGTTTTGCAAGATCGTTGCCGGGACCATTCCGGCGAAGCGGCTGTATGAAGATGAACTCTGTCTCGCCTTCGCGGATATTAACCCGCAGGCTCCGGTGCACCTGCTGGTGATTCCGAAGGAGCACCTGGCCTCGTGCGCCCATACCACGCCCGACCATGCGCCGCTGTTTGGCCATCTGCTTGGCGCAGCCTCGAAGATCGCCGGTGAGCAGCATCTCGATCACGGCTTTCGGATCGTGATCAATACCGGCCCGGATGGCGGGCAGACGGTGGATCATCTCCATCTGCACCTGCTCGGCGGACGACCGATGGGCTGGCCTCCGGGCTAGCAAATGCCAGGGCGCCCTGATGCCGGGCGGGCGCTACTCCGTGGAGTACTGGACGCTTCGCGTAAAGAATAAAGGCCACGCTAAGAGATCGGCGTGGCCTTTATTGACGATGTTTGCGGGCTACTGGTTGAAGTTTGGCTCGTCTTCGTCGACGATTCCATAACGCCGCAGCAGGTTTGGCAGATTCTGGCTGAAGGCCGCGCGCGGCATGACGGTATCGCAACCAGCCTCGACCGCCTTGGCCTTCAAGTCGCCCTGGAGGTGCGAGAGGAAGCCAACGATCGATGTGCTCTTCTTCAGCTTGGTCTTCAGCTTGGGGATCAGCGTCATCGGCTTCGCGTTCGCGTTGTTCAGGTCGAATACGATCAGGCCGGGACGGTCCTCTTCCTCGTGGCTGGTCAGAGCCGCGATCGACTCCTTATCGTTCTTGATGAAGGCGACCTTTACGCCCAGCTTGCGGGCGGTCTCCTGAATCTTGGCGATGAAGAAGAGGTCTTCGATGAAGAAGTAGATCTTGGTCGGCGCATCCTCGGCGATTGGAATCGTGCGGCCCTGCGAGTAGTCGACGGGCTGCGAATCGCTCTGATAGCCGCCTCGGCTGCCTCCGCCATGGCTGCGACCCTGGTAGTTGCCGTGGGTCTCAATCGTGGAAGGGGGAGTGTCGGCAAAGTTGCCGTTGGTGACGCGGTAGCTGTGATCCATCGGGCCCACAAAGCTACGAGGACCGCGCTGCTGCTGCTTTCCGCCGCCACCATTGCTGCCGCCACTCTTCCGCTTGAAGCCGTTATTGCCAGGCTGGTGGCTATTGCTGTCGCGGAATCCGGTGCTGCTACCGCTGTTCTGAAAGCTGCCGCCGTTTGCGGAGGCAACGTTGCCGGGATTCTCGGGTCCGCGCTGACGATCACGGTCGCGGAACTTCTTCTTCCAGCGTTTTCCGGTCGCGGAGGCGCCATTCTGCTGCTGCTGACCCGCTTGAAAGCCGTTCTGCGAAGGCTGCTGCGGCTGGGCTGCACCCTGAATCGAAGGAATGGCTGCGGGGGCTTCCGCGCCCGCGGCATCCTGCTGGGGAGCATCGGTTCCAGGCGCGCCTTCAGGGCCTTTGCCCTTGCGCTTGCGGCGTCGGCGACGACTGCTCTTCGACTGCCCCATGCCATGCTGCGAGGCGTTTTGTCCGTCCTGGGAGGATTGCTCGTCCTGACCCTGATGGTCAGACAGCGGGAGTTGTCCTTGGTGCGACTGCACTTCGGACACGGTCAGTTCTGAAGTCATGCTTCCACTTCCTATTGCACTGGTGCGCAATTAGCGTCTCATCCCCACGCACAGATTGCTCTCGACCCCGCAAGAAGCTGCGAGGAGCGAAAGAAACCGGGACTGCAGCGTCGGTAAAAACGATCTCAAGTTGTACTCGAACGGACGTTATCTGTTGCATCGGCTGCGAATCTGCGGTTCAACACATCTTCGCATTTGAATTCGCCCGCATTGGCGAATCCTTCACCCTAAGTGCCTGTTTGCAAGTAAACCGACAGGGCTATCTAATCTGCGTCTCGGCCACTGTCTACTAAAAGCGGCCATTACAGAAAGTTGCACCCACGGTCGGGCCATACGGCAAGTGTGATTCTAATCGCAAAGCTGAAAGACCGCAAGTATCGGATAGAGAGCTGATCGTCAAAGAAGCGCTTCGTGGGAGAGCAGTGCGCAACGATCGAGACGTTCCGCACTGCGATGACTTGATACAAATGGCCAGTCACGGCCTCCTGAAAGGTCTTCACGGGGAAGACCTGAACTTTCTGCGGCAAGCGGCACCATGCGTGGGTGCTGGCCCTTCCGAAACAGAGAGCGCTTACACATCGTCAGACAGCGAACGACGTGGGCAACAGGGATAATGCAATTCGACGACCAAACAAGAAGTATCGAATTCGCTGGCATTTGAAGACCGGCAATTGGAGCCCATCTCTAAAAAACATAGAGTGAGGCGCGCGGTATCCCTATTTTGGAAGATTCTGAGGCTGGCCTTCCCGGCAATCCAGGACGCACGAAGGTGTAGCTCGAAGGGGTAGTCATTGTTTGACCCGTCATGCGCAGACCCCTATAATCAGAGGCGTTCTGGCAGCTCTCCAGCTCCTGTCTTCTTTTCCGGGGCGACCCAAGAAACGGATCAGCTACACGGTGTACCTGCAGCAAGCCCTGCGTGGCCCCGATGTGGAGTGGAATGCGGAGCATGGCCCGGTTACAAGCGATTGTTCCGAGGTCTGAAATGAT
>CAZZZQ010000578.1:0-2818 GCA_964658405.1 uncultured Sphingomonas sp. | reverse complement strand
AAAGCGGTTATTTGTATCCCGGGGTTCCCGCATTCTGACTCTTCCAGCGCATTGCATCGAGGATGCGTGTGTGACCGCTCGGGTGGTCGAAGAAGATCATCTCTTCGAGGGGCGAGGGACTGAGCTTGCGATACTGGCCGAGTTTCAGCATGGATTGAGCGAAGCCGTCGGGCTGACGACTCGCGTTAAGGCCGAACATGTCCGCTTCATGCTCCTGGAGGCGGGTCTTGGTGTTCGAGATTGGCGTCAGCAGCAGGCCGATCACGGTCACGATGAGAAAGACGCCGGGCAGCATGGCGATGTCGTAGATCGATGTGCTTCCCCATCGTGCGCCTCGGCGGCGTTGCAGACTTTCAAGCCACGCGCGCAGCACTGTGAAGATGAAGAGAAAGAGAATCAGATCTTCGATCAGGCCGTGAAGGATGTGATGGAGAACGTAATGACCCATCTCGTGTCCCGTGACCGCCTCGATCTCTTCGAGGCTCGCTGTACGGAGCAGATTGTCATTCAGGGTGATGCGTGTGGTCTTGAACAGGCCGCTGACGTTGGCGCTGACGCGTGTGGTCTGTTTCGAGGCGTCTACCTGATAGAGATCGTTGACCGGGATGCCGTTAGCATGGGCCATGCTGAGGATGGGCGCGGTGACGGCCGGGTCTTCAATGCGCGTGTAGGTGTTGAAGAGCGGTGAAAGGAAGACGGGTGCGATCAGAACAATGACGCCACTGAAGATCCAGACCACAGCTGCTGCCCACAGGTGCCACGTCTTCGGTAGCCGCTGGGCGACCTTGTAGAGCGCAGGGATGAGGAGCGCTCCGAACAAGAGGACCAGCACGAGGCCGATCAACTGATCATGGAGCCAGCCGCCGAGAGCCTGGTTCGACTGCTGGTAGAGATGCTCCCGGTAGAAGCTCTCGTACCAGGTCAAAGGGGCTTGCAGCAGCGAGAACAACAGGATAAAGACAGCGGAATAGAAGACATTCTGCAGCCAGACGAAGCGCGTGATGCGCACGGCAAGATCGCGGAGCCGGGCAGAGATGCCGCTGTAGAGCAGGAGCAGCAGAACGGCAATCGCGTAGAGCGCGTCCCACAGGAGCAGCCAGTAGCCGCCTTGAAAATATTTGTCCGAGGCCTGGCGCTTCTCGAGCGGAAGGGTATTGAGATAGCCCTGAGTTGCGCGCTCCGGATCGAGGTGCCCGCTGGCGTCGAACTGAGCAGCGGCGGGGATCGGCGCAAGAGCAGGATGGGGCAACGGCTGGGCGGCGGGAGCATACGCAAAGGCGGAGGGCGCGGCTGCGAGAGCAAGTGCGATGAGGAGCAGGAGAGCAGTGCGGCGCACGGTGTGTAGAGCCTGGATCACGGAGAGCTCCCGGAGCAAATCTTTGTTGGGTGTCGGGTCATCCTAGCAGCAAACGGCCCATCGCCGGAGTACCGGAGATGGGCCGCCTTGGTGTATGTGGTCTAAAGTGCAGAGTCCATTAGGAACAAGCAGCAAACGTGCCCGTGGTGCTTACAGCTTGCCGAGCTCGATCAGGCGGACGCTGGCGATGGCTTCGACCTTGCGCAGCGCGTCAACTGCGGCGTTCGCAGAAGAGGCTTCGTCGATCTGGACCACGGCGAGCGCCTGGCCCTGGGGGATGCGCTGCGACCGGATGGAGCGTCCGAGGGCGAAGTTCGCGATGTTCAGCGACTGCTCGCCGAGGATGGTTCCGATGCGGCCGATGACGCCGGGGACGTCGTGGTTGCGGATGACGACGAGCGTGCCGTTGAGCGGCGCTTCGATGTCGATGCCGTCGTAGCTGAGCAGGCGCGGCGAGGTGCCGTGGAGCACTGTGGCCGACGCGCTGACGTCACCCTGCGAGGAGTGCAGGACGAGCTTCAGCACCGAGCCGGAGCCGCCGGTGACGAACTCCTTCTTGTCCTCCTGGATGCGGATGCCGCGCTCGGCCGCGATGGCTGCGGCGTTGATGCGGTTGACCTCGGAGGTGCCTTCGGAGGTGGCGAAGATTCCGGCGATGGCGGCGTTGCGGATCAGGTCGGTCTTTCCCGTCGCGATGCGGCCCGTGTAGGTGATCTGGATGTTCTCGACGTTGCCGACCGTTGCGTCCGAGAGGAAGCGGCCGAGGCGCTCCGCCATCTCGATGTAGGGCGCGACCTCGATGTACTCCTCGTGCGAGAGGCTGGGGAGGTTGACGGCGTTCTGGACGACGCCAAGCTTCAGGTAGTCGCGGACCTGCATGGCGAGCTGGATCCCGATGGCCTCCTGGGCCTCGTCGGTTGCACCGGCGATGTGCGGCGAGAGGATGACGTTGTCGAGGCCGTAGAACGGCGACTCCTTCAGGGGCTCCTGGTGGAAGACGTCCAGGGCCGCGCCGCCGACGTGGCCGGACTTGATCGCATCGGCCAGCGCCTGCTCGACGATCAGCTCGCCGCGTGCGCAGTTGATGATGCGAATGCCCTTCTTCATGATGGCGAGCGAGGTGGCATTGACCAGGCCCTCGGTCTGCGCGGTCAGGCCGACGTGCAGGGTGAGGTAGTCGGAGGTCTTGAAGATCTCGTCGATGGGGACTAGGGTGACGGAGTTCTCACGCGCGATGACCGGGGCGACGAAGGGATCGTAGCCGACGATGTTCATCCCGAAGCTGAGGGCGCGGCGTGCGACCTCGAGGCCGATGCGGCCCAGGCCGACGATGCCGAGGGTCTTGCCGCGGAGCTCGGAGCCCTGGAGCGACTTCTTGTCCCACTTGCCGGCGTGCATCGTGCTGTTTGCGCGGGGGATGGAGCGGGCGAGCGAGATCATCAGGCCAAGGGTCAGCTCGGC
>CAZZZQ010000577.1:0-2819 GCA_964658405.1 uncultured Sphingomonas sp. | reverse complement strand
TTGGCAGTGCCCTTGGACCTGCGACCAACATCGGCGTCGGCCTCAGCACCGTGCTTCATTCCCCAAGAACGCTCACGACGTACAACTTCAACCTGGGCATTGAGCAGCAGCTTCCCGACCGCGCAGTCTTCAGCCTCGCCTACGTCGGCAGCCGCGGACTCTTCCTGCCCTTCGCCTCTGCCGATCTCAATACGCTGTCGCTTCAGACCATTCAGCAGTACGGGGACTCCCTCTGCGTCGACGGCAGCGGCAACTGCATGATGGTGCCCAATAACCTCGCGCCCGTCCTGCCGGCAACGAATCCGTACTACGGTGCGGCGACGATCCCGCTCTGGCTCTCGCTTGAGCCATACCCGCAGTTCAGCAACGGGTCCTTCGGCACCGGGGTCTCGATCAATGGCCTGCCAGGGGCGGACTCCGAGTACAGCTCGCTCCAGACCAAGATCGAGAAGCGCATGAGCAACCACTTCAGCACGATCGCCAGCTTTACCTGGAGCAAGCTGATGACGGATGCAAGCCGGACCCCGCTCGGCTTCGTCGGCTACCACTCGGCAGGTCCGCAGGACTGGCGAAATCTGAACCTCGAGCACGCCGTCAGCGCCCAGGACGTGAAGCTGCAGTTCAACCTGCAGGCCTCGTATGATCTTCCCATCGGCAAAGGTCGCGCCCTCAATCTCAACGGGCTTTCGAACGCAATTTTTGGAGGCTTCACACTGAACACCATCGTGTACTTCAGCGACGGAGTCCCGATCGCCGCACCGACCGGTACGGGCAACCCATACTTTAACCAGCGAGTCGACCTCGCCTGCGATCCGAGCCAGGGAGCAGCCCGCACCGCGGCTCAATGGTTCAACTACACCTGCTTCTCCCAGCCTCAGAGCCAGTTCAAACCAGGCACCGCACCGGCGTATCTGTCCAGCGTTCGCACCGATGGCGCCCACAATATGGACACCTCGGTCTATAAGACCTTTCCGCTTGGAGGCGAAAGGACGGTCCGGGTCGAGGCCTCAGCGTACAACGTTACGAACTCCGTGCAGTTTGGCTATCCGAATGTCTTCTGGAATCCGCAGGCGCAGACCAATCCGAGCGTCATGGCCGGCTTCGGGCAGGTCTTCAGTTCAGCCAATACCCCGCGACAGTTCCAGTTCGGAGGACGCTTCACCTTCTAATCACAGTGTTTGAGGGAGCAACCCCGAGAAGGCTTCCGTTGTGTATCGAGCTCTTGCCAGCGGAACCGCAGGTACCGGTTCCAATACATCAGCAGCCCTGAGACAGTCAGGACAGCGAGCAGGACTCCAAAGAGACACCACACCGCGCGGATCCATGCTCCCCATAGGGTTCCGAAATGGAGGGGCTGCATCGCCCAGATAAACCAGTCCCCTGCGCTGTGGTTTTGACCGTAGTGCCAGACGCTGACGATCGCTCCCGTCCTTGCATCGAAGCGAACGATATCTGCGTGGCCGAAGTCCTCCGGCGTTCGCAGATTCATGTAGGCATTGACCTCCTCGTTCGGCACCAGGCTGGGGTTGAAGAGGTACGTCAGCCTGCCTTGCGGTGAGGCGTTCTGTGCCGCATCAAGAATGGTCTGCAGCGTGACGGGCCCGTCTGCATGGGGAGTCTTCGCCGGGTCTGGTTCCTTCATGCCTTCAAGGGGTGAGACGGCGTTCACCACAGCAGTGAAGGGCTGATACCACGCAAAGTAGATCCCCGAGAGCGCCCACCACGATACGATGAGCAACGTCCAGAAGCCAATCGCGTGGTGCAGATCAAAGTTGATCCGTCGCCACGTAGGACGAAATGAGATGCCAAGTGCGTTCCACCAGGTCCTGAGGCCCCGCCACCAGAGCAGGAGCCCGCTGATCGCGAGGATGAGCAGGCCGGCCGCCCCTGCGCCGTTCCACTGCATGCCGTGATGCGCGGGAAGAAGAAGTACCGTGTGGAAGTCGTAGACGATCTCAACCCAGGTGCGCGGCATGGGCATAACCCTCCCGGTCGTGGGATCGGCGATGACCGATAGTGGCTTCCCGGCGCTGTTTCGGAGTTGGAGCTGGAAGACCGGCAGTCGTTCCGAGGGCAGGTGGAGATAGGTCACGACCGCCCCCGGGAAGGCCGATTGCGAAGCGGCCATGACCGTGGGAACTGATGCAGCGCAAACCCGATCATAGGGCGAGAGGCCTGCAGGCAGCGTGTAACGCGTCAGTGTGTCGTGGTAGACAAGGAGCGCGCCGGAGAGAGCGATGAGGACGAGATAAAGCGAAAGCAGGACCCCCAGCCACAGGTGAATCTGAAACACCACCCGCCGCAGAAGCAACCTGCGCGGGCGGTGAATCATATCGGTGAAGAAGCTCACGTTCGTACCTTGCTTTCGTAGTTAGAAACGGATGCCGGCCGAGGCGCGCACGACGCGCGGAGCGGCATAGCCGAGACCAAGGAGGCTGGACTCGTAGTAGTTATTGCCGGTGACGTTGTCGATGTTGACACGCAGAGAGACCGGCACCTTCGTCTCAAACTCATAGCGACCACCGATATCGAGACGCGCCCAGGCGGGGATGCTCTGCGTATTTGCCGTGTCCACTGATTGCCTCGACGATGCCGTGACGCGAGCATCAAAAAAGAGCGCCTTCAGCCGCGGCACCGTCCACTCGGCGTTGACTGTACCCTGTGTGCCGGGGATCCCCTGGGCACGCTGGCCATTTGTGGTGGATGAGCCTGTTCCAAGCTGGCGGGCGTCAAGAACACTAAGGCCGCCATTGACACGAAAGCTGTGGACGACGTTCCCGGCGAACGTAAACTCGACCCCCCGATTCCGCTGCTGGCCG
>CAZZZQ010000576.1:0-2825 GCA_964658405.1 uncultured Sphingomonas sp. | reverse complement strand
ACATCCGCCCCACGAGGCCGCCCATAGCTGGAAAGACTTCTTTTCTACTTTTGTGCGACTTACTTTATAGCTGCATTCAGGCCATGCAGACTAATGCGGCCAGGACCAGTATTGCCAATAGAACTGCTATCAAATTCATATCGATTGGCCGGGTGTGGCCGAAGAGAGTTACTCTGAGCGGCTGGATTCCGTTGGGATCGGATAGCGTTCCCGCAAACCATCTGCGAGTTATCCATGCAATGAGAAATCCTGCCGGGGAGACGGCCGCAAGGAGGGCGACAACATAGATACGATTGCGGCTGATCGCGGCCGGCATCCAGAGAAGGTATAGCTCGATAACAGCCAGCAGACTGTCGGTGCAGGTTTGCCATACGAGGTGGAAGCGAGCGTGCCCTGGCCAGTCGGGATTTGTTGCATGTGTCTTGTTGCTGTCGATCGCGACCTTAGCAAGTCCTTGCGAGACGCAAAAGATGGACAGGAGAACGCGCGCTGTGAGCAGATGATTCAAGTTGCTCCGGCTCTATTGCAAGGGTTGGACCTGGTCGTCCCAGGGATATCGCATTGATCTCGGACGCTTCGTTCAGCGTGTGGCTGCATGCGTTGGGGTGCGAGTCGGACGGTCGCAAACGGGTTGCGGGTCTCGGTGCAATCACCCGTGGAGCAAGGCTGCTGCTTCTACCTCGTGATCGTCTGCAGGGTGGATCACAGGTAAGGTGAGGGTAATTTGGGCGCCGCCTCCGTTACGATTTGCGGCTTCTACCGTTCCTCCATGTACGCGTGTGACCGCTTGGACAAATGCCAGGCCCAGGCCGTATCCGCGTGACTCGGGACCCTTGACCCTACGCTCGAAGAGATGACGTGCTACGCCTGGATCGAACCCGGGTCCATCATCCTCGATGGTAAGGATGGCTACATCGTTCTGTGAGCGGACCGACAACCATACCGTACTGGAAGGAGGTAAATGTTTTAATTCGTTGTCGAGAAGATTGGCAATCACCCGGTGTAATAGAGCTGCATCTGCCAGAACAATTGCGCGTTCTGCGATGCGCAGGTGCAGGGCTAAGCCTTTTTCACTAATGCTTGGCTCAAAGAACTCAGCAATCGCGCGGACAAGACTTGCGAGGTCGATCTCGGTACGCGAGAGTCTGAGTGCATCTGCTCTGGCCTCGGATACGTCGAGGGTGGTGTTGAGGAAGTTACTGAGACGGTCTAACTCATCGATGGCAGAGACAATTCGCTCGGTGGGGTCGACCGTCGCGCTATGGGATAAGGCTGCTTCCATCTTGCCGCGGATAGCGGTGAGTGGACTGCGAAGATCATGAGCGAGCGAGTCAGTGATCGTATGTAACTGGCCGACGGTGTTCTCTACACGATCCAACATTTGGTTAAGGGTTCGCGCGAGGCGACCTACTTCACCTCTGCCTTTGGGACTTGGGACCCGGCTGCTGAGGTCGGATTGACCTATGCGAGAAGCCGCTTCCGCGATCTTGTCGACCCGGCGAAGCATTCTCCAGGTGGCGTAGAAGACAAGCAGGAAACCAAGCAGGACGATCACAAGCCAGAGTGTGAGAAAGAGCGCTTTCAGATTTCTAAGGACGCGCAGTTCGTCCTTTTCTGACAGCCCGAGATAGATTTGGCTGCCATCCTTGATCTGCACGGAGGCGACACGAAAGGGCACTGCGAAGCCCTTGATGTGCAGGTCATACGGGACGTCTGACACGGCCTTCGTGGAACGAATCGCAGCAAGACTGGCGGCCTGATCTGCTGCTCCGACCCAAAGATTGGCGTGGCCATCACTTCCAAGTTGCAGGAAGAAGACGGAGTCGCTTTCGCTTGCGCCGGAGCGGTCGCGATTGGGAACCTCGCGGCTTGCGAGTTCAGCGACTTCGCCGACGACGCGCTGATAGAGACGATCTTTAGGCGTCATTTCAGCCACGTCTCCGAGCACTTCCACCTCTCCGGAGAGCCAGGCGTCACTTCGTTGTTGGATGTCACGGGCAACGAAATTTTGAAGCATCCAGAAGACGAACATCGTTCCGATTGCGAAGGCCAGGGTGGCCCAGAGGGAGATTCCCCAGGCTTCGCTGTTCCAGATCGACTCAGTTCGATTTATGGTCCTAATTTGCTTCGAAGACATATCCAACGCCTCGCAACGTCTTGATGCGTGATTGGCTTCCGTCAGAATCGATCTTTCCACGGAGGCGATAGATGTGGACATCGACCATATTCGTATCGGGTTGAAACTGCATGTCCCAGACCTCCGCCAATAACATGGAGCGGGTTACAACACGACCGGCGTTTCTGCAAAGATACTCGAGCAGAAGGAACTCCTGGGGGGTGAGGTTGAGGACCTGGCCCCGTCGTGTCGCTCTGCGTTTGAGGATATCGAGTTCCAGGTCATGGATTCGAATCTGAGTCACTTCTTCGTTCTTGGTGGAACTCCGGCGAACCAGGTTTCGCATGCGAGCGATCAATTCCGCAGCCGCGAATGGCTTTGTCAGGTAATCATCTCCGCCAAGTTCGAGGCCCTTAACGCGCTCATCGACGGAACGTCGTGCGGAAAGAATAAGCACGGGAGCGGTAATACCTGATTTTCTCAATTGAAGGATGAGGTCAATTCCATCCAGATCAGGCAGGCCAAGATCGACGATGAGGCCGTTGAAGGCGTTTCTTTCTACCAATTCAAAAGCAGTCTTGGCGTCGTTGGCCGTAAGGACTTCGTATCCAGCGTCGATCAAGGATTGCTTGACGAAGCCCTGGATTTCTAATTCGTCCTCTACCAACAGCAGTCTCATACGATATCGTAAGGCAATCCGAGGTTTGAC
>CAZZZQ010000575.1:0-2826 GCA_964658405.1 uncultured Sphingomonas sp. | reverse complement strand
TGCCTCGCCTGTGAACATCCAGGTCAACAATATGTTCGATAGCATCTATGGCATTGATTTCAAGAGCTTTGACGCTCTCCGGCCCTTCGTCTTCATCGAGGGTGGCCCCTTCACCGGACCAGACGACATTATCGTCGACGACTACGTCGGGAACGGCAAGAAGCTCGGCGACCCCATCCAGCTGATCAACCACACCTTCCATATCTGCGGCATCGTCCAGCACGGCAAGGGTGGGCGAAAGTTTATTCCGATCGACACCATGGGCGCGCTCACCGGGACCGAAGGTAAGGCAGTCATGTTCTATCTGCGGACCGAAGATCCGCCGAAGTACGAGCAGGAGGTCAAAAAGGCCATCCTCGCCACCCCGGGCATGCAGACCTACAACGTCGCCACCACCGAGGAGTACCTCTCCGCGATGACCCCGGACGCGCTTCCGGCCTTCAATATCGGCCTCGAGGTCGTGATCGGAATCGCCGTCGTGATCGGCTTCCTGGTCATCTTCCAGTCGATGTATACGGCTGTCATGGAGCGGACACGCGAGATCGGCATTCTGAAGTCGATGGGCGCATCCCGTACCTATATAGTTGCGATCGTTTTGAGTGAGACCGGGCTGCTCGCCGCGGTGGGCATTGCCATCGGCATCGCGGCCAGCTTCGCGCTGAGCGGCGTGCTCAACGCAAAGTTCCCGACGCTCGACTTCGTCATCAACATTCCCTACGTCTGGAAGTCAATCGTGATCGCCTTCGTCGGCGCGCTGCTCGGAGCGTTCTACCCTGCTCTCAAGGCAGCCCGCAAGGATCCGATCGACGCCCTTTCGTACGAATAAAACGGTGCGGCAGCGGTCAGACGAGTAACGTGACTTGAGGCTGTTGAGTGCAGAAACTCGCGTCCCTGCGTGCTACTCTGCCTCTATCGCTCCCATGAAGTGTTTCTCCATCGGCATGCTGCCGGAACGATCCGGGAACTGCTTGCGTAACTCCATAAGGCGAAGATCGCTTGCCCGGTGTAGCGCATCTATTGGATCATTTGACCCTTGCTCTCCCCAATTCGAGGAGTCTCCGCGCGGTTCAGGCAGTCCTTCTGCTTGGCGCAGCTATCTTCCTTGCGCTGCATGCCGTCCATCTGACAGCCGATTTCCCGAACCATTCCCCGTGGATGGACTGGGCGAAGTACACCGATGAGGGCTGGTACGGGGACGCCGCGATTCGGCACTACCAACGTGGCCACTGGTACGTCTACGGTGACTTCAACCCCGCAGCCGCCCTCCCTGTATGGCCGGGCCTCGAGCTCGCCGTCTTCTACTTCACGGGAGTCAGCCTAGCCGCAGCCCGCGGTCTGACCGTCGGAATCTTCGCCCTCATCCTGATCGCGTCCTTCTATCTGCTGCGACGCTGGCAGGGAAGTGGCTCCTACGCGCCTTCGATCGCCGTCCTTCTGCTGGCGGTAAGTCCTTTCTGTTTCGTCTTTACGCGCATGGCGGTCCTCGAGCCGCTGCTGATCCTGCTGACCCTACTCGCTCTCCTTGCAGCCTCCGCTGTTCCGGGGGCTCAGTCCGCCGGCAACCGATTTGTCCGATTTTTGCCGACGCTTGCCCTTGGCCTCCTCCTCCCGCTGATGGTCCTCACCAAGACCACCGCGGTCTTTCTGCTCCCTGCGATCGCGTGGATTCTGTTTGCGGCAGTTGGCTTCCGGGTGCGGCCGTTTCTGCGGACAGCCCTCCCATCCGCCGGGATCGCCCTCGGCCTCTGGATCAGCTACTTCGTGCTCTTTGTCCGTCCCCACTTTCTCGCTGACTATCACTATCTATTCAGCGCCAATGCCTACACGGAGTTCACCGCGACGACGGCTCTCTCGATCATCCGCGATACGGCGAAGGATGGCCTCTGGATCGGGCGATTCCTCTATCCGCTGGCCGTCCTGGCAACCGCTGCAGCCCTGATCGTCTACCGCCGCCGGGTCAATCCGCTGATCGTCGCGCTCGCACTCTGGACCGGCGGCTATGTCGCCTTCCTCGCCTATCACGACAACCTGCAGCCTAGGTACTACCTCGTCCTTGCTGTTCCGCTGACGCTTCTTGCTCCGCTAGCCCTTGAAGAGCTTGTCCGCGGCATCCCGCGCCGAGGCAATGTGCCGCGCATTATTGGCTTAGCGGCGGCATCCGCGCTTCTGGCTGTCGTGATCGTGCCCGATGCCCAGCAGACGCTCCACTACGTGCGGACGCCGGAGTACACCTTTACCCGCGCTGCCGCCCAGGTTCACAAGATCGTCACCTCCACCCCCTCGCAGAACCCGCTCGTTCTGTCGATCAGTGGGTCCGATCTCTCTCTTATGACAGGACTTCCGTCGATCTGTGATGACTTCGGGACGATGGAGCTTGCCGATCGCGTCGCCGCCTACCGCCCCGGCTGGTACGCCGCGTGGAACCAGGTCGACGATGACAAGATGGAAGCACTCGCGCCGCTCTACCGGCTCCACCGGGTCGCGGCCTTCCCGGTGATGGACGATCCAGACCGGAACCTGCTGATCCTCTACCGGCTCGACCCGGCAATCACTCCGCCATCGCCCCGCCACAAGCCCAAGCCCGTCCCGCGCCTGCTCCAGACAAATACAGGCCAGCAGCCCAGCGTCATCCAGCTCGTTCATTAGCTGACGTGTCGTTTCAGCCGGAATAAAGCGTTGACTCTCCCAAACCCTTCGTCTATTCTTGAATCTCGCGCAGTCCCGCGTCTGCACGTCTGTGTGGCTTCAGGTCACAGGCCGTAGACAAACGGGGCAACCGTGGTGGATCCACTGGGAGTGGCTTGCAGTACAGTCGCCCCTGAAGCA
>CAZZZQ010000574.1:0-2827 GCA_964658405.1 uncultured Sphingomonas sp. | reverse complement strand
CAGGATCAGGACGAGGTAGCCGGCGTTGCTCTGCACGCGCGGGTCCTTCATTGGCGCGATCTCGTCGTAGGCCGTCGCCAGGCGCATGACGCCGTCGCGATGCACGTTGCCATCGGCATCGGCGGCACCGATAGGCAGGCGAAACGGGAATTCCGTCGTCATCACGGTCGATCGACCCCCTCATGTGCAATTACGATCGACTCGATCGCCACGTCGGTCGCCGTAGCGTTCAACGACGGCCCTGTCCACGAGGTTGGCCAGCCCATCTTGAAGTTCCAACGAACCTTCTCCTGACCGGCCTCATCGAGCAGAACAACGGACCCATTCTTCCGTTCGATCTTGCCGTCGACTACTTTTTTTCGCCAGTTCCAAAGCTCCGTGTCATCGGACGCTCCCCAGCGCAGCGTGATGTTGCTGAAGCTCTGCAAGCCGACCAGCTTGCGCGGGGTTAGCGGATCGTTGCCCTCGCGATAGGGAATGATGCTGTTTGAGGAATCGAGGCCGGTGCACTCGCGAAAGCCGCCTCGCTGAATACCATCCAGCTCAATTACAAAGTGAAATGCGTGGTACGGCATCTTGCGATCATCAGAGGAAGGCATCGTTCCTACTCCTTATCTATCGTTGAGGGATGAGTGCTGCCCAGCATCAACTCGCCGGCGCTGTAAGTCAGACGGACCACGATAAACTCCGCGGGCGCCACGGGTGCGATGCCAATCTCCGCCACCAGCATGCCGGCCTCGCGCATGGCTGGGGTGTTGGTCGTGTCATCGCAGCGAAGATAGAAGGCCTGCTCGGGGGACGCTCCTGCGAGGGCACCTTTGCGGTAGAGATCTTCGAGGTACGCGCCCACGGTGCGCCGGACACGTGCCCACAAGGCTCGCGTGCTCGGCTCGAAAGCAATCGAAGCCAGCGCGTTCTGCAGCCAGCGGTGCAGGGTCAGCAGAAGGCGGCGTACCCCGATGTGACGCCACTCGTCATGATTGTCAATCGTGTGCGCGCCCCAAACGCGCAGCCCGCGCCCGGGCAACGACCGAATTGAGTTCACATGGCTGCGTGCTGTCGGCAGTACAAGGGCCGCAGGATCAAGACCACGGACACCCAGGATGTTCAGGTTTGCAGGCGCATAGAAGACGCCGCGCTGACGGTCGTTTCGCGCATAGGAGCCCGCGATATGGCCGCAGGGTGGCGCCATAACGGCAACCGATGAAGTCGCGGTATCGGATACATCTGAGGCGTCCAATGCATCCACCGCCAGCCATGGGCTGTAGACCGCTGCGCTGCGGCCCTTGAGCTGCACGACCTGCCGGGCAGCCGCCTCAGGGGATGCGCCTGGCAGGGTATCGAGAATTGCAAATCGTTCTGCCCCGGCATCGCACCAGTCCACAACGCGCTGCTGCAGCGGGGCAAACCACTGGGGCACTTGTGAAAGATCGGGCAGGCAGATCAGGTCTGCATCGTCCAGCGCTTCGATCTGGTCGAGCGCTTCGTCCAGCGCTGCCATTGGACTCACCTCGGGATGCAATGCGTAGACGTAACAGAGCTCTCCGCCATTGTTGAAGAAGCCGCGCACAGCTGCTGCGAGTAGCCCGCCCGGCGCTGTGATGCCGTAGAGCGTGACGAACTGCATCCACGAACGAATGCTCTGCGGTGTGCCTGCCAGCACCGTGGCATGCGCAATGAAGACGGGGATGCCCGTGCGGAAGCTTCGACGCGGCACCGCTTCGACATCTTGATGGTAGAGACCCGGGAGGGTGAGCGCTTCCATGGCCACGTCCTATTGCCCCTGCGGGCCGGTCCACTGGCTGAGGCGGAAGATAACGAACTCCGCTGGCCGCACGATGGCCACACCAATCTCTGTCACGACCTGGCCGAGCTCGCGAAGCTCCGGTGGATTCGTCTCACGGTCGCACTTTACGTAAAACGCCTCAGCCGCGGTTGCGCCAAAGAGCGCTCCGTCGCGCCAGACGGTCGTAAGAAATGCCGTGACGTTGCGCGTTATCTTGGCCCACAGGCTGAGATCGTTCGGCTCGAAGACGACCCACTGCGTTCCTTCGTCGATTGACTTGTAAAGAAACAGTGCGGTACGGCGAACATTGATATAGCGCCACTCACCATTACGATCTCCACCGATCGTGCGCGCGCCCCAGACGCGAATATTTCCGTTCAGGCTTCGGATGCAGTTCACGCCGACGTTGTTCAGCCCATCCTGTTGCGACTTGCGGACGGCGTACTTCAGGCCCAGGGCACCCAGCACGACTTCGTTGGCTGGAGCCTTGAAGACTCCGCGCGAGCTGTCTGTGCGCGCATAGATGCCAGCCATGTGGCCGCTCGGTGGAACAAATGCCAGGCCCGGACCATCCGGGTTTCGTGTCTTCACGCCGGGGTCGAAGACCTGTACCCAGGGGAAGTAGACGGCCGCGTTCTTCGAGCCATCCGGCAGCATTGATGCATCGATGACAGGCACAGTCTCCGGTGTATCCAGGATCGCAAAGCGGTTGCCGGTCGTGTTGCAGTGTGCCACCAGGGCGGCGCGGACTGCCGCGTCTGTGATTCCCGGTGCTCCCACGATCGCGATCTCGTCGACGCTCTCCATTGCCTGGAGCGCGGTGTTCAGCAGAACGGTGGAGACCATGCGGGTGACATACAGGCGCGTGCCGCCATTGTTGAAGAAGCCGAACACGGCATGCACCAGCATGTTGTGACCCGTATCTGTAGAGAAGTCACCGTAGCTCTGTTTAAACTCGCCGAAGTTTGTGAAGAGACGCGGCTCACCGGCTGGAACTGCAATCGTAAACGAACGCAGGAGGAAGCGGCTTGTCTTATCAGG
>CAZZZQ010000573.1:0-2831 GCA_964658405.1 uncultured Sphingomonas sp. | reverse complement strand
ATATTGAGTTCCAGGTGCTCGCGGATGAGCACGGGAATGTAATGAGCCTGGGCGAGCGCGAGTGCTCCATCCAGCGCAGGCACCAGAAACTGATCGAAGAGGCACCAAGCCTCATGGTCACTCCAAAGCAGCGTGAGGAGCTTGGCAAGACGATCAAGCGGTCGCTCGAGAACATCGGCTACTGGAACGCCGGAACGATCGAGTTCCTGATGGATGAAGACGGCAAGATCTACTTCATCGAGATGAACACGCGCATCCAGGTCGAGCATTGCGTTACCGAGATGGTGACCGGAGTTGACCTCGTGAAGGCGCAGTTACGGATCGCGGCGGGCGAGAAGCTCTCGGATATCGTCACCAAGCCGATCACAATCAACGGTCATGCGATCGAGTGCCGCATCAATGCCGAGCACCCGGAGAAGTTCACGCCGAGTGCCGGTAAGATTACAGCCTGGAACCTGCCGGGCGGCAACGGCGTCCGTGTCGATACGGCGCAGTATGCCGAGGGCGTCGTTCCGCCGTACTACGATTCGCTGATTGCAAAGGTGATCTGCCACGGCAAGGATCGCGAAGAGGCGATGAACAAGATGCAGCGCGCCCTGAGCCAGTTCGTCGTGCAGGGCATCCATACGACCATTCCGCTGCACCAGAAGATCTTTGCGGACGCAGAGTTCCGCTCCGGCTCCTTCGATACAAAGTTCATGGAGCGCTTCTTCGAGCGGCAGGCAGGCAGCTAGCATTGCCGGAGCCGAAGATCCCGAGGTTCTATCCGATCCTGGATGCCGGGGTCTTCGCTGCTCACGGGATGTCAATCGAGGCTGGCGCTGCGGCACTTCGCACCGCGGGCGTAAGCTTGCTTCAGTACCGTGACAAAACAGCAGGCCCCCAGGCGATCCTTCGTAATGCTGCGGCTATTCGCGCAGGCTTCGAGGGAGCCGTTTGTCGGTTGATCCTGAACGACCGGGCAGACCTTGCGAGCCTTGCTAACTGGGATGGTGTCCACGTCGGTCAGGGCGATCTACTACCCGAAGATGCACGGCGGGTTGTGGGTACCGCCCGATGGGTCGGTGTTTCGACGCATAGCGACGATCAGGTACGGCTAGCAGATGCGAGCATCGCGGACTATGTCGCAGTCGGGCCGGTCTTCACGACGGGCACGAAGCTGGACGCGGAGCCCGTGATTGGGCTTGAAGGGGTCATGCGGGCGAGGGCGCTGACAGGGAAGCCGATCGTCGCAATCGGAGGCATTACGCGGGCGAATGCTCGAAGCGTTATCGACGCCGGGGCTGATTCGATTGCCGTCATCGGCAGTTTGTTTGCGGCCGAAGAGGCGCTTGAGAGAGTGGCGGAAGACTTTCTTCAACTTTTACGATAGGTTTGACGTTACGTGAATCCTTCAACAAAAGTCAGCAAAGGTCCGACTGCTCCCCAGTTCGTGCAGGGCATGGGCCTGTTTTCAGCGACCGCCATTGTGATGGGTTCCATGATCGGCTCGGGGATCTTTATCGTCTCCGCCGACATGTCTCGTACCGTCGGATCGCCTGTACTGCTGATTGCTGCGTGGCTTGTGACGGCCGCCATGACGATCATCGGCGCACTCAGCTACGGCGAGCTCGCCGCGATGATGCCCAAGGCTGGCGGCCAATACGTCTATCTGCGTGAGTCCCTCGGACCACTCTGGGGCTTCCTCTACGGTTGGACACTCTTCCTCGTCATTCAGACAGGAACCATCGCTGCCGTCGGCGTCGCGTTCGGGAAGTTCCTCGGCGTCTTCTTTCCGGTCGTGAGCCAGAAGAACTGGCTGTGGCACGTCGGCAGTGGGAACATCGGCCTCAACACGGCAAACCTCGCGGCGATCGTCATTATTACGCTGCTGACGCTCCTGAATACCTTCGGCGTCCGGATGGGTGCGGCGGTGCAGAACGTCTTCACCTCCGCAAAGGTGCTGGCGCTGGCCGCGGTCGTGCTCGTCGGAGTGTTTGCGAAGAACTCGGTCGCGATTGCGGCGAACTTCGGTGCGGGCTGGCACCAGTTCTGGGCAGGCGGCGGCTGGAATCAGCTTCACGCAGTGCAGGTCGGATCCGGTGGGACGACCACCTACGTCGGGCTGCTGACGGTCGTAGCGGTCGTGCAGGTTGGGTCGCTCTTCTCGTCGGATGCGTGGAACAACGTCACTTTTACTGCTGGGGAGATTCGCAACCCGCGCCGCAACCTTCCGCTGTCGCTGGCGATCGGTACGGGCGTTGTCCTGCTGCTGTATGTCCTCTGCAACTTCGTCTACCTCAGCGTTCTGCCGTTGGCTGGCGATCCTGCGGGGACGACAATTCTAAGCCGGGGCGTTCAGTTTGCCTCGGAGGATCGCGTCGCAACCGCAGTGATGGAAAGCGCCTTTGCCGGCTTAGGTGCGAAGCTCATGGCCGGTGCGATCCTGGTGTCGACCTTTGGCTGTGTCAACGGCATGCTGCTGGCCGGGGCGCGCGTCTACTACGCGATGAGCCGCGACGGGCTCTTTTTCAAATCGGTCGGCAAGTTGAGTGAGCGATCGAAGACGCCAGTCAATTCACTCTGGGTCCAGTGGGCCTGGACCTGCCTGCTTTGTCTCTCGGGAAGCTATGGCCAGCTGCTGGACTACGTGATCTTCGCGGTCCTGATCTTCTACATCCTGACCATTACCGGCCTGTTCATTCTGCGGCGAACTCAGCCTGACGCGCCGCGACCGTACAAGGCCTTTGGGTACCCCGTGCTGCCCGCGCTCTATATCGTGATGGCGGCGTGGGTTTGTGTTGTACTCTTGCGTTACAAACCTCAATACACGTGGCCGGGACTGATTATCG
>CAZZZQ010000572.1:0-2841 GCA_964658405.1 uncultured Sphingomonas sp. | reverse complement strand
CTTGTCATCGCATCCCAAAGGCGATACAAAGAGGGTGCACAGGGAGGCTTCGCATGGCTGTAGCCGTTCATACGACGACGCGTGAGGTAATGGATATTCGCCAGGCGTCCGACTATCTCGGAATCAGCGGCGACACTCTCTATCGTTACGCGTCTGAAGGGTTTATCCCCGCCTTTAAACTTGGAAACCGCTGGCGCTTTCGCAAGAGCTTGCTGGACTCCTGGATGGACGAGAAGAGCGGCGTCAAAACGTCAGCGACTCCGATCGCAGTGGTTCCGAAGCAGAAAAAGCCTGTAGCAAGAGCTCAATAAGTCTCTGAAGAGACATGCATTCAGGCCGGCTCCAGGGTGAAGTGTGTCACCTCTGGTGGGCAATTGAATCGAACCGGCAAACCGACCGTTCCGATGCCTCTCGTCACGTAGAGCTGCATCTGGTTGAAGCGGAAGAATCCTGCGACATATTTCTGCCCCATTGGTGGAAGCACCATCGGCCCGAGAAAGGGCAGGCGAACCTGTCCGCCGTGGGTGTGCCCAGAGAGCATGACATCGACGAGCGAGCCGCGCGGATGCCGAATGACTTCATCGGCATAGTCCGGCGGGTGGCACATCAGAATGACCGGTCCATCTGGATTCTTCGGCACCGCAAGATCGAGGACAGGGTGTGCTGTGCCGGGATCGTCGAGTCCACCCAGCCAGAATCGCTGGCCGTTGCGTTCGATCGGGACATGCTGGTTGACCAGGACAGGGATGCCTACCGCCGTGAATGCATCCACGACGAACTGCGCTCCGATGGTCGTGTCGTGATTTCCAAGGACCGCGTAGCGCAGCGGACATTTGATCCCCTTCAGAATCTCGGCGCAGCGCAGGATCGCGTTGCGTGAGACCTCCATCGACAGGGGGCCGAAGGAGGCAAAGTCGCCGGTCAGAAGCACAAGGTCCGGTGCCAGCTCATTGATTCGATGGACGATAAGTTGTAGGAAGAGCGGTTCTGTGAACTCCTCCAGATGGACGTCGCTGAGCTGAACGACTCCATATCCGTGAAAGGCTTCGGGGAGCTTCGCGATTTTCAGGCGATGTGTTGTGAGTTCATAGGTGTGACGGGCGATAAGTCCTGCATCGATGGTGAGCCCGGCAGCGAAGGCTCCGGCACCTGCAAGAAAGTCACGTCGACTGAAGGGTGCGGACGTTCGCTTGCGGATCGGCGACTCAAGATCACGTGTGAGACCGGTCATACTGCATGATAGCGGGTGCGAGGGTTGAGGGTTGGGTAGAATTCAAGAGATGAACCTGCAACTGAGGAAGAAGAGGGCTTTCGTAGGGGCAACGACGGCGAAGGTCGAAGCGCTGCTGGTCACGCATCTGCCGGACGTGCGCTATCTCTGCGGATTTACCGGATCGAATGCAGTACTGATCCTGGCGAAGGGCCGGTCTGTGCTGTTTACGGATGGCCGCTACGTTGCCCAGGCAAAGGCCGAGGCGGCTGGGACGCGAATCCGAATCGAGAAGCGCTCCGCTCTGGTCGCGGCGTGTGCGTGGCTGGAGGAGGCCGGGGTCAAGCGCTGTGGCTTCGACGCAAATCACACGACGGTCTCTAGCCTCGAGGCGATGCGTAAGGCCGTCTCCGCTAAGGTCAGACGAGGGCTGTTTCAACCGGTCGGTCCCATCGTGGCACTGCTTCGGGAGGTTAAAGACTCGGATGAGGTCGCACGGATCCGTGCGGCGGCGGCGCTTGGCTGCATCCTCTTCGACGGAATGCTCGGCTTTATCGAGCCCGGGATGACCGAGACTGCCGTGGCCGCCGAGCTGGAGTATAAGGCGCGTCTCGCGGGCGCAGAGGGGATGTCCTTCAACACGATCGTGGCGAGCGGCGAGCGGTCGGCGCTCCCTCATGGCCGTGCAACAGGGGCAAAGCTTCCTGCCCGGGGGTTCGTTACCCTTGATTTCGGTGTTATTCTCGACGGGTACTTGAGCGACATGACGCGAACGATTCACATGGGGAAGGCTCTGCCCGGTGAGTTGGAGGCCTACGAAGCAGTTCTCGAGGCGCAGGAGACAGCGGTCGCGGCGGTGGCTCCCGGGGTTACAGCGGGAGAGATCGATGAGGCGGCACGCGGCGTCCTTCGTCGTGTCGGGCTGGACAAGTTTTTCACTCACTCCACGGGACACGGGGTGGGCCTTGAGATTCACGAAGGTCCCAGGCTTGCTGTGAAACAGACACAGCAGTTGGTAGAAGGTATGGTGATTACGATCGAGCCGGGGATTTATATGCCGGGTCGATTCGGGTTGCGCATCGAAGATATGGTGTTGGTGACGGCTACGGGCGGCGAAGTACTCACGCCAAGCCCAAAGGCCTGGATCCAACTATAGATAGACAGACTCGTATGTAAGAGAACTAGATAGACTCTTATCTGCAGAGATAGATTGAAGAGTGCCGGTTTACGGCACGGGGAAGAGTGGGATGGACGGAAACAATATGAATGAGCTTCGGGAGCTGGTTGAGTTCCTGAAGGCTAATGGCATCGCGGAGTTCGATGTCGAGCGTACCGATCTGAAGATGCGGATCAAGTTCGCCGGTGAGCCGGTCGTCGCCTCGGCCGGAATCGATGTGGCACAGCTGAGCCGGTTGATGGGCTCCGCGCAGGGTGCTCCTGCCCCTTCAGCGCCTGCGGCACCCGCCCCGGCGGCAACACCTGAGCCGGCCGCTGAGGTGTTGCATGAGGTCAAGTCGCCGATCGTCGGCACCTTCTATGAGAGTTCAGCGCCCGGTGCCGCCGCATTCGTTAAGGTCGGCGACATCGTGGAAGTCGGCCAGGTGCTTTGCATCGTCGAAGCCATGAAGCTG
>CAZZZQ010000571.1:0-2844 GCA_964658405.1 uncultured Sphingomonas sp. | reverse complement strand
GTAGCCTTCAGTGCAGTCCTCAGCGTGCTTGTACTCGCCTACACGGGATTTGCGCTGAGCTTCCGGCGCTGGGGTCGCTTCAAGGCAGCGCGTGCTGCTGAAGCAATCAAGAGAAACTCCGTGACGCTCACCTACGAGTCCGTCTCGTAGCGCCTTCCTTCCCTGTATGGCGCCCTCGCTTCTCAACGAGAGAAAGGTTCTTTCCTTCGCAGTTCCGGATGCGGTAACGGTTGTCTTTTGGCGAAGCGCCCTTACCGGATCGAGATCGATATAGACAAGGCTGGCCGCAGCGCAAGCACGGCACAGTCGCACCGAAAGGACTCACCATGGCTGGCTGCCCTAAGCTCCTGCTTCTGCTTTGCCTCTCTGCACAGGCTCTCTCTGCCCAGAATCAATCCTGCGAGGGCTCCTCGCAGGTCACCCATGTTGCGATCACCGATGCGCACGGGGCCATGATTCCAGATGCCGCTGTCACCTACACCTGCGGCGTCACCACCGAACATCAGACATCGGACGCGGCCGGAGTCGTCGCCCTGCGCCTCGCTCCCGGATCGTACACGCTGCATGTTGAAGCCCCGGGCTTCCAGCCGACGGATCGGCCGGTGCTCATCCAATCCACGCCGGCCGAGCTGACGCTTGCGCTTGATGTTCACAGCGCTGAAGAGGGAATCACCGTCTCTGCTGAACATGGCCCTGTGGTCTCCGCCACGGATATTGGCACGCGAACCGAGACGGCGCTGCGTGACATTCCGCAGTCACTCCAGATCGTTTCGCGCCAGGTTCTCGATCAGCAACAGACCCGCAGTTTGAACGACGTTCTCCGCAATGTTGCTGGCGTGACGATCCCCTGGACCTCCGGGGGACGGTACGAGAGCATCACGATCCGGGGCTTTACTACCATGAACCAGTTCAAGGATGGCTTCCGCAACGATCCCAGCTCCAACCGGGCACCGATCGAGCTCAGCAATGTCGAACGTGTTGAAGTCCTGAAGGGTCCATCCTCGATGGTCTTCGGACGCCTCGACCCTGCCGGTGTCGTAAACGTCGTGACGCGCGCGCCCTCTACGGATCGAAGTTTCACTGCGACCCTTACCAGCGGCAGCTTTCAGTACAACCGGGTCGACCTCGATTTTACGGGCCCAGTCAATCGTTCGAAGAGCCTGCTGTACAGGGTGACGGGCTCTGGTCTCGACACCTTGTCGTTTCGCAATTATGCCTACACCAAGCGCGGCTTCGTCGCTTCTGCTCTCACGTGGATCCCGCAGCCATCGCTCTCGATTCGTTTCTACAGCGAGTTCCTCATCCAAAACTCCGTCAACGATCAGGGCATCGTTGCTGTTGGCAATCGGCCGGCAGACATTCCGATCAGCACCTATCTCGGCGACCCGAAGCTCACCGCTCCTGATCGCCAGGGAAAGGTCGGGATCAGTGTGGACAAGGCGCTCAGTAATGGATGGATTCTTCGCAGCTATGAGCGCAGCTCCGTTGGTGTCTCCATCTACAACTCCCGAACGGCAACCTCGCTTGCGAAGAACAACCGCACGCTGACACTGAACGACTCCAATTCGGAGCAGAATATTCAGAGTCACTACTGGATCAACGAGGCCGTCGGCCGGGTCCACACCGGCAAGCTCGAGCACCTGCTCCTCGCTGGCTTCGAGCTTGATCGCGAGATCAATCCCAACTATGCAAAGGTCGGTGTCACTACGCCGACGATTGACATCTATGCACCAAACTATGCAGCCCTTCCAGTGCGCGTGCTGAGGCTCTCGCAGTCCAACAACTCCGATGCGATCTACGGCGGCGGCTACGTGCAGGATCAGCTTAAACTGACGAACTTCTTGAAGATTACGGGTGGGATCCGGTATGACATCGCGAAGAGCATCACGGATACGTACTATCCAAATGCGCTGCATGTATCCGGTCGCAACACTGCATGGTCTCCGCGAGCTGGCCTGGTCTTTCAGCCGGTCAGGCTCGTGTCGCTCTATGCGACCTATGCCAAGTCGTTTCAGCCCCAGGTAGGTACCACCTTCGCGGGCAGCCCTTTCTCGCCGACAGTCGGTCGCCTGCTGGAGACGGGGGTTCGACTT
Organism: uncultured Sphingomonas sp.; assembly: GCA_964658405.1. GTDB lineage: Bacteria > Acidobacteriota > Terriglobia > Terriglobales > Acidobacteriaceae > Edaphobacter. Next base: position 751 of record CAZZZQ010000571.1, on the reverse strand, counting down.
ACCTCGCCGAAAGAGCTTTACGTCGCAACCGTCTCGGCCTACAACATCACGCAGACCAACGTGCTGACAACGGACCCGGTCAACTCAGGCTACTCTGTCACGGTCGGCGAGCAGCGCAGCAAGGGGATCGACTTCGACTCTACCGTGCGCCTTAACTCGAATTGGAACGTCATCGCCGGATACGCCTACGACATCCCGCAAGTGACTCGCGATAACACCTATGCCGTTGGAAATCTCCTTGCAGGAGCCGCGCGCCATACCGGCAATCTCTGGACGCACTATACCTCGAAGAGTGGACCACTTCGCGGTATTGGAGCGGGTGCTGGGGTCTTCGGCTCCGGGAAGCGGCAGGGTGATCTGGCGAACGACTACCTTGTACCCGGATATGCCCGCGTCGATGTCAATGCGTCGTACGTCCGGTCTCTGCGCGAGGACAGAAAGCTCACCTTCAACTTCAATATTCAGAACGTCGGGGACCGCCGCTACTTCGAAGGCGCCAGCACACGGAATCGCATCGCCCCGGGCGCTCCCCGCACCTACGTGGGCTCCATCCAATTCACACGCTGAAGGAGAGCCGTACTATGCAAGTATTATTCCGCCTCCCCGTCCTTCTGGTTGCGACCGCTCTTGCAGCCCAGGCACCCTACACGCCGCGTCCGGTCAAGGTCCCTGACTCTGCCTCGTATCTCACCCGCACAGGAGAGGTTCGGATCGTCGGCAACGATGGCTGGGAGACTGTTATTGCCCAGTT
>CAZZZQ010000570.1:0-2848 GCA_964658405.1 uncultured Sphingomonas sp. | reverse complement strand
CGTGCTGACCACCTTCGCGACCCGGCTCCCGAAGCGCTTCAGCGATGAGAACTTCAACTTCTTTGGCCGCATCCTGAACGGCCAGCCCGAAGAACCGGCGCGCTGGAAGCGCTGCTCGAACGCCGTCAACGCCGCGCTCGGCGAGGCGCTCGGCAAGGTCTACGTGCAGCAGTACTTCGCCGGCGACAGCAAGACCAAGATGCTCGAGATGGTCCACGACATCGAAAACGCGATGGATCAGGATATCGATCACCTCGACTGGATGTCCGCTCCGACCAAGCTCCGCGCCAAGGAGAAGCTGCACCTCGTCGCCAACAAGATCGGCTACCCCGACAAGTGGCGCGACTACGCCAGCCTCGAGGTCAAGCCGGACGACGCGCTCGGCAACCAGGAGCGGGCAAACGCCTTCGAGAACGATCGTCAGCTCAGCAAGATCGGCAAGCCGGTCGATCACAACGAATGGGGCATGACGCCGCCCACCGTCAACGCCTACTACGACCCCAGCATGAACGACATCAACTTCCCTGCCGGCATTCTGCAGCCCTCCTTCTATGATCCGAGAGCGGATGATGCGGTCAACTACGGCCACATCGGCGCCGTCATCGGCCACGAGCTGACCCATGGCTTCGACGATGAAGGTAAGAAGTTCGACGGCCACGGCAATCTCAGCGACTGGTGGACGGCGGAGGATACGAAGAAGTTCGAGAGCCGCACCGACTGCCTCGTCAACGAGTACGGCGGCTTTACCGCGGTCGACGACGTCAAGGTCAACGGCAAGCTGACGTTGGGCGAGAACACCGCAGATAACGGCGGCCTGGTCCTCGCCTACATGGCCTACCTCGAGCGGGCGAAGATCAACAAGGTCGACCTGAACGCCAAGGTGGACGGTTACACCTCGCCGCAGCGCTTCTACATCGGCTTCGCGCAGAACTGGTGCGAGAACGCCCGTCCGGAGGCCGTTCGGACGCAGGTCCTGCAGGATCCGCACTCGCCGGACCACTTCCGCGCAAACGGAGCCATCGTCAACCAGCCGGGCTTCGCCGAGGCCTTCGGCTGCAAGAAGGGCATGCCGATGGTTCCCACCAACAGCTGCCGCGTCTGGTAGCCGACCGATCGAAACCAACGGGTGCGGCCTCGGCTGCACCCGTTCTCTTTTGTGCGACAGTGGAAGATATGGCTGCAGCAGTAAAAAATCGAACGCTGGGGTTTGCCGCGTGCGCGCTCGCCAGCTCCCTCTGGGGCTGCGGCTTCTTCTTCGGCAAGATCGCCCTGGCTGAGATGTCCGTCGGGCACATGGTGCTCTACCGCTTCCTCTTCGGCACGGCCGTCCTGCTGCCTCTGCTGATCACGCATCGCCCCGGCCTCGACCGCCGCGAGTGGGGGCTGCTCTTGCTCGCATCCTTTCTTGGCGTGCCGGTCCAGTTCCTCATGCAGTTCTACGGGCTTTCGATGACCACCGTCAGCCACGCCTCGCTGATGGTGGGGACGATGCCCGTCATCCTCGCGGTCGGCGCCGCCATCTTTGCGCATGAGCGGATGGACCGGATCGGCTGGCTTGCTCTTGCTGCCTCCACCTCAGGCGCCGCCCTGATCGCGCTCAGCGGACGTCACGGGCACCCTGGTGATGCGTCCCTCTTCGGTGACCTGCTGGTCGTCGCCTCACTTGGAATCGCGCTCTTCTGGCTGCTCATCAACAAGCGCCTGATGGAGCGCCACAGCCACATCGTCGTCACCGCCTACGGCCTTGCACTCGGGACCCTGATGCTCCTCCTCTGGGTCCCGCTCCGCTACGGCGCACCGCCCGTCGCGCATGTTTCGACCAAAGCATGGCTTGCGCTGATCGCCAGCGGAGTGCTCTGCACCGCGACGACAACACTGCTCTGGAACTGGGGCATGACGCAGGTTCCCGCCTCGCAGGCCGGCGTCCTGCTCAACATGGAGCCGCTGATGGGGTCGCTGCTTGGCGTCTTCATTCTGGGCGAACGGCTGGGGCCAGGGGCTTGGGTGGGTGGTGGGCTGATTCTTGCCGCCGCGATCACCTTGACGACGCATAGCAAGACGCAGGTTCGGGAGCCGCTGGCTGTCTCCTAGATGCAAAAGCGCCCTGACGCCGGGCGGGCGCCACTCCGTGGTTTTATGACGCTTCGCGTGGGACCCCCCAAGGCTGCCGATAGACTTAACCGATGACGCTTCCGGCACGATGGGCGACCGCTCTCCGCACCCTCCAATGGGCACGCGGAGTCCGTGCAGGCGTCGCCGTCGCGGCCGCCATGATCGTCTGCCACCTGCTCGGCAGACCCATGGGCTGGGCCGCACTCGGCGGCTTCGAGGCCATCCTCGTCGATAACGGCGGCCCCTACCGCAGCCGCCTCACCACCATGGCGACCCTCATGGCCGGAGGCGCCGCAGCGTGCCTCATCGCTGGAATGACCACCACGCCGCTGCTGCTCTCATGCATCGCTGCGGCCGCCTTCTGCTTCGCCATCACCTTCGCCCGCGTCCTGTCGCAGCCGCTCGCCTCGACCAGCGTCATCATCCTGGTCATCTACTTCGCGGGCGTTGGCAGCAGCGAGCACACCCTCGCAGCAACGCTGGGGAATGCACTCTCCTTTGTGCTCGGCGGAGCGTGGGCGGCGGTCCTCAGCCTGATCCTCTGGCCAGTCGACCCCTTCCGTCCGGCGCGAATCTCCGTCGCCCACTGCTACACGCTGCTCGCCGACTTCACCGCCGGCCTGCACCCGACGACGCCGCACAGCGAGGAGCGCGAGGCCATGCGCCTCCGTACACACGACGTCCAGCGCACCATCCGGCTCAGCATGGAGGCCGCGCGCGTCACGCTTGGCAGCAC
>CAZZZQ010000569.1:0-2856 GCA_964658405.1 uncultured Sphingomonas sp. | reverse complement strand
CACACGCGATGGACTACTCCCGGTCCAGTCGGCGGGTGGATGTGGACGAAGCAGAACATGGACTACGCCCTCCAGGTCGTGCCGAAGGACAAGCTGTCGCTCGGCATCTCGCTCTACGGCTACCACTGGTTTGCCGGAGACCCCGGCCTGAGCGAAAAGACCAAGAAGCCGAACATCACGGCGGAGTACATCTCCCAGCCAAACGCCATCTATCTCCGCGACACCTACGGCGGGAAAGAGCAGTGGGACGACCAGGACCACTCGCCTTACTTCTTCTTCTATCGCGACCAGATGCGCGAGTGGATCTTCTACACGGACAAGCGTGCCTTCGGAGACCGCTACGAGCTGGCGAAGCAGAATAACCTCGCTGGCATCTGCGCATGGGTGCTCGGCGAGGAAGACCCGGCTATATGGTCGACGCTTCCGGTCCGCAAGTAGCCGCTACATCGAGGCGTCACGGCGGTCGATTCGCAGTCGAACGCCGTGGCTCGGCCGAAGGCTGATCGCAGGCTTGATCGATGGCGTTGCAGCGCTCCCCGGCATCGGCGTCACGCTCCAGTCCCGCGCGATGACGGCCAGCACCAGCGTGCCTTCCATCCAGGCCAGACCTTCTGCGATGCACTGACGCGAGCCGCCTGCAAACGGAAAGTAACTGTACCGCGGACGGCCTGCTTTGTTCTCCGGCGTAAATCGCTCCGGATCGAACCGCGCAGGCTCAGTAAAGAATCGCGGATCCCGCTGCACCGCGAACTGCGAGGCAAGCAGGGTCGCGCCGACAGGGATCGTATAGCCCGCAATCGTGTAGGCCTTGATGCAGGTACGCGCCGTGACCCATACCGGCGGATAAAGCCGCATGGCCTCGGCAAAAACCTGCGTCGCATAGGGCAGTGAGGGATAGTCCGCAGCGGTCGGTGCCCGGCCACCGAGCACGCGCACAGCCTCTTCCGCGAGCCGCTGTTGAACCTCCGGATGATGCGCGATCAAGTGGAGTGCGAAGGAGAGCGCATTCGCCGTCGTCTCATGCCCCGCAAGGATGATCGTGATGCACTCATCATGAAGCTGCTTATCCGTCATCCGATTCGCGACAGCCTCAGCATCGGGCTCTGGATCGGTCGCGTTCAGCAGCATCGAGAGCAGATCGCCACGGTCCGTAGGGTCTGCGCGCCGCTCCGCAATCATTCCGTAGATCAGCTTATCGAGATGAGCCCGGCCCCGTTCGAGCCGCTGCATCGCAGGAATCGGGAGCCGCTGAATCTGTCGCGAGAAGGGAAGAAAGGAGAGCGGCAGAAAGTTCATGAACGAGTCGACTGCGGATGCAATGGCAGCAACGTCATCGAGCGTGTCGAGATCAAACAAACACTTGCCGACGATCCGCAGCGCAAGTTCGAGCATCTCCGGATGCAGATCTGTCACCGTACCCGAGACCCACTGCGAGGTCAGCGAAAGCGTATTCGATCCGATCACCTCCGCGTAGGCCGCGATCCGTTCGCGAAGAAATGCTGGCTGTGCGAGACGGCGCTGCCGCATGTGAACCGGCTCTTCACTCGTCAGCAGGCCGTTGCCAAGGACATCGCGAGCTCGCTGCATCACGATGTTGCGATGATGGTTCGGCGCGTCCTTTAGGAAGAAGTCGGCGATCAGGTCAGGATGATTCAGCTGGTAGATGTGCCGACCCAGCGCTCGGAAGTGATTCAGATCGCCATATTGACGCGCGACTTCGAGCAGGAAGTCTGCCGAGTTCTGCCGAAGCGGCTGTCCCGTCAAAATCCGCGGCAGCAGTGCAGGTCCGGCGGGGTACTTCGGGTTCGTGCTGCTTCGAATATCCAGGGGCGTCGCCACAGACTCAGTGTAGAAGGTCCCCGGCGCGCAAGGTCTTTGTTTGCAGGCAGCAGGTCTTCCCGATTTCGACCCCATCGCAAATCTGTCAAAATAGCCATGACTGGCCCGACTCAGGAGACCAGGAGGAAGTGGTCACCGTCTCACCCCTATGGCTCCATCGCACGATCAACAAAGTGGCTTTCCCGATGGACCATCGTTATGGAGTCGCCTGCGAGTGGGCAAGCTCTTCGCCGTGGACTCGCCTGACGGCCTGAAGCGCAACGCAGACCGATACGGTGACGTCCTCAGCTTCCAGACGCCGTACGGCTACCGCCAGTTCCAGTTCAATCATCCCGATGACATTCACGATCTCCTGATCGGCGATGCCTCACGTCACAGTCGCGGGATTGTGCTGCGTCGCGCCCGTGGCATCCTCGGCGACGGCCTGCTGACCAGCGAGGACCCGATCCACCTGCGGCAGCGGCGCCTGGCGCAGCCTGCGTTCCATCGGCAGCGCATCGCTGGATATGGCGCGACGATCGTTCGCATCACCCGGGAGATGACGGCGCAGTGGAAGAATGGCGGCAGCATCGAGGCGCATGCGACATGCGTGGCGCTCACGCTGCGCATCACCAGCCGCTGTCTGCTCGGCACCGACGTGCGGCCGGACATCCAGACCTTCGTCAATGCGATGAAGACCTTCAACGACTATCTGCCCTACGCGCTTCTGCCATTTGCCCCGCTTCTTGAGCGCCTGCCCATCGGCCCTATGCCAGGGATGAAGCGTGCCCTCGCCGACCTTGAGGGCCTCATCTACGGGATCATCGCGGAGCGGCGAAAGGAAGAGGCTGCGGGAGTCGCAGAGCAGGACGATCTGCTCGCCATGCTCCTCGGAGCAAAAGACGACGAGGGCCGCATGGACGACCGCCAGGCCCGCGACGAGGCCCTCACGATCCTGATGGCGGGCCACGAGACAACGGCCAGCGCCCTCACCTTTGCGCTCTGGCTGCTTCTCCTTCGTGAGCAGTTCCATCTGAT
>CAZZZQ010000568.1:0-2862 GCA_964658405.1 uncultured Sphingomonas sp. | reverse complement strand
GTCCGGCTCGCAGACCAGCGCCGCCATGCCGTTACGGACTGAGCTCTGGCGGTTCTCGCCGCCTTCGACGACCCGCACCTTGTCGGCCAGGCCGAACTCCTGTACCTGCTGTTCGACACGGGCCATCTCGGCCTTGCGCACCGCGATCAGGATCTCGGCCACACGTGGAACCGCCAGAAATGCTCTTAAAGAATGGATAAGGACCGGAACGCCGCCGATGGCGAGAAACTGCTTCGGAGCCGCCCCGATCGCAGCCATCCGCGTTCCAATTCCTGCTGCCGGAAGAATGACATAGACATGCATAACTGAGCGAGTATACCAACCCGGCGCGCTCTTCCCGGTCCAAACGGGCCAGCTAAGATAAACCAGCATGGCAATCTCCCCCCTTCCACTGAACCGCGACGGCATCCGCCCCGGCGACCGCCTGTGCGCCGCCGTCTCCGGAGGTGCCGACTCGGTCGCCCTCCTGCTCTCCCTCCACGCCGCAAACAGCCTCCCCCGCGAGCCCCTCGGCGTCGGCCTCTCCGTCGCCCACGTCCACCACGGCCTGCGCGGCGCGGACGCTGATGCCGACCTTGCCTTCGTCGAAGCGCTTTGCGCCCGTCTGGATCTCCCGCTGCACCTTCACCGGGTCAGCGTTCCCGACCGCGTCGAAGCGACCGGCGAGTCGGTCGAAGAGGCCGCCCGCAATCTCCGCTACGCCTTCTTCGACAGCCTGATCGCCTCGGGGCAGGCCGACTCCGTCCTGACCGCCCACACCCTCGACGACCAGGCCGAGACGGTCCTGCTCAAGCTCCTCCGGGGGGCGTGGACGGAGGGCCTGGGCGCGATTCATCCGGTTGTCGAGGTGAAAGGTCCGCGCCCCGGCAAGATCCTCCGCCCCCTGCTCGGCGTCCGCCGCAGTCAGATCGAGGGTTTCCTCCGCGACGCCGGCCAGCCCTGGCGCGAGGACGCCTCGAACGCCGAGACCATCTATACGAGAAATCGTGTACGCCACCAGCTGATGCCGCTTCTTCGGGAGTTCAACCCGGCCATCGACCAGGCGCTCGCCAACGTCAGCGAGCTGGCCCGTGCCGACGAGGCGCACTGGGAGCGCACCCTCGCCCAGATCGTTCCCCAGCTGCTCCTGCCCGGCAAGCCCGTTCGCGGCGGCGGGCGCTCGGTCAGCACTGTGCCCGGCCAGGCGGAGGTCGCAATCGAGCTGGAACGGCTTCGCAGCCTGGACCTCGCGACCCGTCGCCGGGTCCTCCGCGCCGCCGCCCGGCAGCTTGGCTGCCGTCTCAGCTACGACGAGACGGCCCGGCTCCTCGGCCTTTGCACAGCCGGGACGGGTCCAAATGCGGTCCAGCTCTCCAGCTCTCTCCGCGCCCAGCGGTCCGCCCGGGAGCTCCGCCTGTTCCGGCAATAACCCTCGCTTTTGAGCCCATTTCGGTAGCCGGATCAAATCGGAAGGGGGCCAAAGAGGATTATCAGCCGAATCCAATTCCAAAGAGTAGAATCTTAATGATTTGACAGAGTGAGATTTATCGTGGGGTTGGGACCATGAACGGACTCGACATTCCCATGATTACCACGTCTTACTCAAGGGACCATGGCGCAGCCAATCGCGCCAATTCGGTTTGAGGACGTCGCAGTGACGCTTACGTCAGACCGGAGATAGGGAGATGCATTTGAATTCGACCGTAAAACAGATCTTGATTTGGGTCTTTATGATCACCTGCCTGGTGTGTCTATGGCAGTTCGTCAAGGGCACCGGCGCCGGGCCGGACAAGAGTATCAGCCTGACCACGATGCTGAATGACGCTGATCAGGGCAAGATCAACGAAGTCACGGTCAATGGCTCCGAGGTTACCGGGCATTATGTCGACAAGACCCAGTTTCACACCACCATTCCGGCGAACTACCCGGACATGTACAAGACGATGCGTGACCACGGCGTCAACATCAGCATCAAGGATCAGAACTCCAACGCATGGCTGAACATCCTCATCCAGTTCGCGCCGTTCGTCCTTCTGCTTGGCCTCTGGTTCTTCCTTCTGCGCCAGATGCAGTCCGGCGGCAACAAGGCGATGAGCTTTGGCAAGAGCCGTGCCCGCCTGCTCTCGATGCAGCAGAAAAAGATCACCTTCAAGGACGTCGCCGGCGTCGATGAGGCCAAGGAAGAGCTCAAGGAGATCATCGAGTTCCTCCGCGAGGCTCAGAAGTTCCAGAAGCTCGGCGGTCGCATCCCCAAGGGTGTCCTGCTCGTCGGACCTCCCGGAACCGGTAAGACCCTGCTCGCTCGCGCCGTAGCGGGTGAGGCAAACGTCCCCTTCTTCTCGATCTCGGGATCGGACTTTGTCGAGATGTTTGTCGGCGTCGGTGCAAGCCGCGTTCGCGACCTCTTCGAACAGGGTAAGAAGAACGCCCCCTGCATCATCTTCATCGACGAGATCGACGCCGTCGGCCGCCATCGTGGCGCCGGTCTTGGCGGCGGTCATGATGAGCGCGAGCAGACCCTCAACCAGCTCCTGGTCGAGATGGACGGCTTCGAGTCGAACGACGGTGTCATCCTGATCGCTGCTACCAACCGCCCTGACGTGCTTGATCCCGCACTTCTTCGCCCGGGCCGCTTCGATCGCCGTGTCATCGTCGATCGTCCCGACATCCGTGGCCGCGAAGAGGTCCTTAAGGTCCATTCGAAGAAGGTTCCGATGGCAGAGGACGTCAATCTGAACGTCCTCGCTCGTGGGACACCGGGCTTCTCCGGCGCCGACCTGGCCAACATGGTCAACGAGGCTGCCCTCACGGCCGCTCGCTTCAATCGCAAGTCAGTCCATATGTATGACTTCGAAGTTGCGAAGGACAAGGTCATGATGGGTG
>CAZZZQ010000567.1:0-2862 GCA_964658405.1 uncultured Sphingomonas sp. | reverse complement strand
GATCTCGCCATCCTGGATGATGTGTCCCCAGAGAAAAGGCATGAGCGTCGACCGTGCGTCGTCGGGATTCGACCGGACATACTTACGTACGAGCCCGTCCACAGGCTGATTGCCATTATTCGAGACCGTAAGAAGAGAAGGATCTGCGCCGCGAAAAACCTCCTGCCAGCGAAGCCCATCCGTCATGATGAGAAAGACGTGTTCCTTCTCAGGGTCCAGGGACTGCGCGGACATCCGAAGCGTGCCACCAACCGCAAGGGAGGCGATCAACAGTGCAAACGATCCGAGGAGAGCGTTCTTCATTCCAGATCCATCCTTTTTTCGATTAGTGGCTGATACGTTATAGTCACACCCTGAGTCGTAGCCTGCGTTCACTGACAAGGTCCTGATTTTGTACGGGAGGTCCAGCGCACTCGATCACGAATGTAGTGATCGGCCAGTCCGGAGCTTCCAATGGAAGATCGAGCAGCCTAAGCCGCAGATCCTTCTGCTCAAACCTCACCGGCTTCCCAGCTTTGAGGTACCGGACCGAGTGAACCTCCGTCATCAATCCTGCAACGGCGACGTAGGTGCCCGGCCAGTAGTGAACATGCATGTAAAGAGTATGTCCTTTCTGTGTGTAACTGGCATAAATCGGATCGCTGATATGACAAACATCCGTGTCAAAGACGGCTTCGCCGTTTGCCTCAACCCAGGTTCCGACCTCGCGCAATACTTCGAGCGAGGCTGCAGGCACTGATCCATCCGCCCTGGGCCCAATGTTCAATAGATAATTGCCGCCGCCGGCAGAGCATGCAATGAGGTTGCGCAGGATCGTCTTCGAATCCTTCCAGCTCGTGTCGGCAGCCTGGTAGCCCCAGCTCTCGTTGATCGTCATGCATGACTCCCAGGGCCGCTTGATCGAGCTGTCTCCGATCGTCTGCTCCGGTGTCGTGTAGTCTCCGGCCAGCCTGTTCCGATCATTGACGATGATCTCCGGCTGCAGTGCGAAGACCATCTCGTTCATCCGCTGCGACTCCCATCCTCTCGCGTCGAGCGGTGTCGGGATGTCATACCAAAGCACGTCGATTGTTCCGTAGTTCGTGAGCAGTTCCTGGATGAGACCGTGCGTGTACGCTACAAAACGTTTCCTCGCTGCCTCGTCCGTCGCGCACAAAGCACCGTCAGGATGATGCCAGTCCATCAGCGAGTAGTAAATTCCCACGCGTAGTCCCTCCGCACGCGCAGCTTCTACATACTCGCGGACGAGGTCACGCTTCGGGCCACTCACCACTGCGTTGTACGGGGTCAGCTTCGTGTCGAAGTTGCAAAAGCCCTCGTGGTGCTTCGCCGTCAGCACCATGTATCTCATGCCCGTCTGCTTAGCCAGCTTCGCCCAGCTCTTCGCTGCGTCTGGCGCCGGCAGAAAGCTTGGAACGAAGCTCTCATACTCGGCAAGCGGCATCGCCTCCTCCTGCAGGACCCACTCCTTGCGAGCGATCGCGCTATAGACGCCGATGTGGATGAACATGCCGAAGTGCACCTTGTGCCACCACGCCATCCGCGCAGAACGCGTCTCATCCTGGTGCTGCTGTGTTTGATCAGCCACAAGCCCGGGCGACGGTGGAAATGCCTGAGCTACTGCCGGAGTGTCCGTCCCAACCGTGTAGACGGCACCCACAGCGGCACCGAGCGAGAGCAAGACGGAGCGACGGGAAACCAGCGGAGTATCCATACTGTTCTCTACTTTCAAGAAACTATCGTGCATAAAAAAGCGGCGGATAGCAAGTGACTATCCGCCGCACGGTGATCATAGCTAACAGCTAGAACGTGAGCTTCAGAGCGGCCTGGCCAACACGCGCCGGGATTGCTCCAGTGGATGTAATCTGGCCAAAGTTCGAGTCATCCGGGTTCGAATCCGGCTGACCAAAGCTTGGGTGATTGAGTGCATTGAACGCCTCAAAGCGGAACTGCAGTGCGTAGCGATCGTGGTAGCGCCAGTTCTTCTGTACACCGAGATCCGTGGTGTAGATCGGAGCCCCCTGCATCAGGTACTTCGGCGAATTGCCCGCAGTCCCCACAGCATTGTTCGTAAAGGCTGCCGCATTGAAGTAGTGAAGCAGCCATTGCGACTTGCTTCCCTGCCGTACCTGCAGCGGAGCACCCGTCAGATCAGCGCGATCCTGGTAGACCTGGAAGCCGGAGTTATTATTTCCATTTCCACCGTTGATCGTGAACGGCGGACCCGACTGCAAGGTGACCAGTCCACTCAAAGACCAGCTGCCGAGTACACCGCGCAGAACGGGATTCCAGGTCGCCAGCTTCGGAGCCTGATAGGTGAAGTTCGTGACTGAGACGGTCGGGTAGTTCAAGCTCGAAGGCCCATGGTCATGACCGATATTGTGCGGATCGCTCACGCTTGATTCAAAGGACGGATCGCCCGATCCTCCGACATCGAAGGTATGCGACCAGGTGAAGTTCGACTGCACCTGGAAGTTATGGGACAGGCGCTTTTCAATACCGACCTGCAACGAGTTGTAGCTTGATGTGCCACCGATCTGGACCTGTGTGATCGATCCAAAGTTCGGCATCAACCGGCCCGTCGCCGTCGTTGCGGTCAGGCTGCCCGGGTTCAGTTCGATCGGGGTTGCGAGGTGATACGTTTCGCTCCCGACGTAAGCAACGTGGAAGGCGAGCGACTCACCAAACTGCTGCTCCACCGATAGGTTCCAGCTCTGGGCAATTCCAAGGCGGAAGTTCTTCGGGAAAACAGCTCCAAGCTGCATCGGTAGCGCAAAGGTAGCCGTCGCAGCCGGGCTGTATCCGGGCGAGGCGAAGGGCGGGAACGGGCTGGTACGAGCGCTTGTGCTCGCCCACGGGTTG
>CAZZZQ010000566.1:0-2866 GCA_964658405.1 uncultured Sphingomonas sp. | reverse complement strand
AGACCGATCGTGATCGGAATGTAGGTCGTCCGTGCACTGTTCTGCGGGAAGGCGTTGAAGTAGGTGCTCGTTGCGCTACCCAGCGAATACGGTCTGGGCTGGTTGTCGACCCAGACGTACCGCGCCTCGGCGTAGAGGCGCTGATTGGCGAAGCGAGACAGCTTATAGGTAAATCCGATTCCACCATTCACACCAAACGCATTGCTGGTGTACTTGTCGATGCTCTGGTTCGCCTGGTACTGATAGCAGCCGTAATAGTAGTCGCAATAGGTGCCAACCGCCGGAATCGTAAAGTTCGCAGTCTTGTGGTAGAAACCGATGCCGCCGACAACGTAGGCTCCGGTCTTTTCGCCGCCGATAAAGTTGTACATCGGGTTCAGCGTGAAGGACCAGACGTGGCTGTTTCCGCCAAGCTGCGAGAGTGGATTACCGTTCTGGTCGGATCCGCCGATGCTGTTATACGTCGCGAGAAGCGTGTTCAGCGTATTCGTCTGAATCCCGAAGTTTGCGTAGTCAAACTGCGCAATCAAGGCCAGGTTCTTATTAAAGTTCCGTCCCGCGCCGCCCTGAATGTTGAAGTTCGTCTTCAGGTAGTTATGCGTGCCGCCGGTCGGCAGGGTGAAGCCGCCACCCACCAGGAAGGTGTACTTGTTCGAACCATCAGGGTTGTGCGAGCTATCCGTATACCGGGGACGACCATACCGACGACGCGGAGGCGGCTGCGTGCCGTCGCTCAGGTTGAACCGCTCCGAGGTGACTGCATCCGCTGAATCCGTGCTGGTGCTGCTCGAACTCGAACTGCTCGTGTCGAAGATGTTGACCGGGGTCTTCAGCGCCGCCTGCAGGTTCAGCGTTGGATACGCCGTATCCGACGACGACGTCACCGCGGAAGCCTGCTGTGCATGGATACTCAGACTCGCTGCCGCCGCAAAAAATGTTACGGCCGCCATCCGGCCCGCTTGGATCAGAATCGGTTTAATCGTGTGCATCTTTGGTTGACTCCTGAAATAAGTGAAACGACTGGTGTCACGTCTTGTCCAAGTTGAACCCCGGTTCGACGAGCTTGTTGTGTATGACGCTCGCCATTCCAGAATGGATACGTTTTGAGGACGTGTGTTCGTTTAGCGATCAAAAGAGAGACCGGGCATCCTGGGATGCCCGGCCCGAACGATCGATTTTCAACGAGTCTAGTGGATGTCGAACTGTTCCGGGTGCAGGCTCGGATCAGACTTGACCAGAATCGTCTTCCCCGACATCTCCTCCATCTCCTGCAGCCACTTGGTGCCCGGGCTCTTCAACTGCTTGACGACCTCCGGATGAACCCGCAGCATCACGTCACCCTTATCAAGATGCTTGTACATCTTACGCATCTCGATGTAGATGTCGTTGCAGACCGTCACCGGTGACTTGACCATTCCCGTACCCTGGCAGACGCCGCAGGTGGTGGAAAGCGTGCGCTCAAGCGACTGCTTGACGCGCTTGCGAGTGATCGCGACCAGGCCGAAGTCGTTGAACTGGAGCACCTTCGACGGTGCGCGGTCGCTCTTCAGCTCCTCTTCGAGAGCGGCCATGACCTTGTTGCGATTCTTCCGCTCATCCATGTCGATGAAGTCGATAATAATGATGCCGCCCAGGTCACGCAGCCGGATCTGGCGCACGATCTCGGGGATCGCATCGAGGTTCGTCTTGACGATCGTGTCCTCAAGTCGCGCCGTCTTGCCGACAAACTTGCCGGTGTTGATGTCGATCGCGACCAGCGCCTCGGTCTGGTTGATCACAATCGATCCACCCGACTTCAGCCAGACCTTCGAGCGGAGCGCCTTGTTAATCTCTTCCGTGATGCCGAACTGCTCGAAGAGCGGTGTCTCCTTCAGGTAGAGCTTCACCCGGCGGATAAGGCTGGGCTGGAAGCGCTGCAGGAATCGCAGAACGCGCTCGTACTCGGTCTCCGTATCGACCCAGATCGCAGAAAAGGTATCCGTCACCTGGTCGCGCAGGATCCGCTCGACCAGGTTGAGGTCGTGATAGATCAGGGCCGGCGACTTCGAAGCCTCAGACCGCTGCTTGATGTCCGTCCACAGGTTCAGGAGGAAGCGAAGGTCACTGCGAAGCTCCTCTTCGCTCGCCCCGGCCGCTGCCGTCCGAACGATAAAGCCGCCTGCGGCCTCACCCTTCTCGCTCAGCAGAATCTCCTTCAACCGGCGACGCTCACCGTCAGACTCGATCTTGCGCGAGACACCCGTGTGATTGACCGTCGGCATAAAGACCAGGAAGCGACCCGGCAGCGCGATGTGTGATGTAATCCGGGCACCCTTCTTGGCGATCGGCTCCTTCGCAATCTGTACAAGGATCTCCTGGCCTGGCTTCAGCAGCTCGCTGATCGCCGGCAGGTTCGTCGCCTGCATCGTCCGGCGCCCGCCACCACCACCGCCTGAACGGCTCCGGTCACGATCTCCACCGCCGCCGGTGTTGCGCGCACGGCCGGAGCTGTCGCCGCCGCGCTTTTCGCGTCCTCCGCGGCGAGCATCGCGACGACCACCGCGGCGCTCATTGTAGGAAGCTCCATCGGCACCCGGTTCGCTCGACTCCTTGCCTGCAGGCTCGCGGAACTCGTTCGAGAAATCACCCGTCGCCTCGGCAGTCCGAGCAGACTCCTCGGAGTCTTCGTCCTCATCTTCAAACTCAGTGCCGCTGGTCTCTTCGGACTCTTCGATGAAGTCTTCCTCGAAGTCCTCCTCTTCCAAGTCAGCATCAGGCTCGTCGGCCGGGCGCGTAATCTGGTCGATCGACATCTCGCGGATCATCGTTCCCAGGTCAGCGGCGCCCTCAAGCGTCTCCTCCTCGAGATCGTCATCCTCGTCATAGT
>CAZZZQ010000565.1:0-2872 GCA_964658405.1 uncultured Sphingomonas sp. | reverse complement strand
CATTCACGTCCGGTTCGTCGAACATGCCGAGGTGCTTGCCGAGATCCACGAGCGCCGCGCGTTTATCGTGCAACTTGATTTTCAGCGCGCCTTCCTTGGTCTGGCTGACTTCGGAAATAGCGCCGGCGGTGGCGTCGTCGATGTCTGCGCTGTCGATGAGCGCCACGGTGTTGAAGGCCCGGAGCGTCGGCTCACCAGTATCTGGGTTCTCACCGACCTCTGTCAGGTTAGATGACCAACGGACCACCTTGCGGATGTCGCTGAAGCCGATCTTCGCCAACTCGCGGACGACACCCTCGACAGTGACGCCGGCTTGCCGTGCGCCCTCTGACTGGATCTCCTGAACACGAGAGCGAACCTGCTCATTTTTGCTCAGGCGGCCCGCATTGGAGCCGTGCGCTTCATATCCTGCAGCGATATACGCCGCCGATGCGCTCATACCCTGAGCCAGCTTCTGAGCAAAAAGCTCATACTTTGAGTTCGACAGGATCGGCACGGATCAAAACCACTCTGCGCTTTAGCGCATATCGACTAGGTTTGAGTATCTTCGGATAGCAGGATTAGCGCCCGATCCTTGAACGCATCCCAATTCGTCCCGCCAACGATGGGCCGCTCATTGGCGCGGATCCAGCGTTGGGCACACTGTGCTACGATCTCTTCGTAAGCCGACTCTTTGCCCGATAGCATCTTGCCATGAGCAATTGCCCAAAGAACTGGGCTGGGCTTGTCGTAAAACCATTCGGACACGAAGCTGTGCATCAGCTCGTGCTCGAAGGTGTAGGCGGCGATGTCGTCGCCATACCCGAGGCGATGGGCGATGACATGGTAATGGTGGGTGTCGTGGCTGGTGGCAGGACACTCGGAACCATCGTCGAACGTGGTCCAGACCGCCCCGTCGTCTCGCCAGCCTACAGTGCAGAACTTGAGACGGATCAATTAATTTACGACCTCGGCGGCCTCATCAGCGTCAGCCTCATCACCATCAGCGATGAGCGCCGCGAGAGACAGATCCAGCCCCGTCAGTTCGCACAGCTTTGCGATCTCTTCCGGTGTTCCGCTTGCGGAGAGAGAGACCAGATCGCCAACCCGCTTGAGGTCGATCAGCATGGCTTCGGTTTCCGGGCTTTGGGTTTCAGCTGGTCGTCTTTGGGGACATACTGGCTGAGGCCATTAGCCTGAGCGTAATCAGCGCGGACAGCGACGTGAGGCCGAATCTCGACCATCATAACGTCGCCCTCGTCGGTGGGACGTGTGTAGGGCAATTGAAGCCTGATTTTGCACCGTAGCTTCGATAGCTACCGCAGGTCCGGGGTTCTCACCCGGCTCCCAGGGCGCAACGAACGGGGCCAAGTGCCTCACGTTGGTCTGCCGTCAAGGGATGGCTAATGCCACTACGGATACTGTTGGCATATCTCATGGAAGACGTCAAGCACACACCTCCATCGAGTCCATTGGCATTTCCACAACGCCAAGCAACTCAAGCAGGATCCTCGCTTTCTCGCCGATCGTCTTGTCCACGATACCGCGAAGCCCGGCGAAGTGGCCGGATGTGATCAGCACGCGATCAAGGTGTTTGAGCTTCGGCGGCCGGCTACGGGTAGCGTCGAACAGCCCCTCGGCCTCAAGGGCGGAGAACTTCTCGACGTCGCCGCCGCTGGCACGAAGTTGAACTTTGGTCACCGAGTGCTTCACCAAGCCGCCGAACCCGTCGATGCGATCCAAGACGAGCCAATCCGGTTTCATCTCGTCTTTCGGATAGACGAAGGCATAGGTGCCGAACAGCGGTCGCTTGACGGCTAGCTTCTTCGGTTTGCCGGGGCGCTGGAGCCGAGGCGGCACGGTCTGCCACTCGGTTGCGAGGGGGCACCGAAAGTCCCAGCCCGCATCATCGAGCTTCCGACCAACCTTTTCATGCAAGCGCGGGGCGAAAGTTGCGACGTACCAGCGGCGGAGATGCGTGTCTCCAACCGATAGGACTTCAGCCTCAATGGCAGGCGCGATTGGCCTCGGCTCGATGATGCTGTGAGAGCGGAAAGCCGCTGCGATGTCCTCGGGCCGGCTATTGGGTCCGATCGGGGCGCGAGCTGTCGCATGGACCGCACGATCAGCACGGTCAACCAAGTTTGTATCGATGTCGGCGTAGGAGACGAGCGGCATTCAGGGATCTCCCTCGGTCGTCGCTTGCTTCATCGTGCGCATGGCCTCGTCGTAGATCACGGAGAGAGCATTGGTCTGCACTTGGCTGGACAGGTTGGTTATAGCATTTGCGAGAGGGTAGTTGTAGGTCCCTGCGTCAGATGATCGAATGATGCGGGGGATAGTGGGGCTATGCTTGTCAGGTTCGTCGATGAGGCTACGCATGGTCGGTCTTCTCGGTTTGAGAGGGAGGGGTGGGGGCTGCGGCGAGCATGGCAGCCCACAAAGCTTCATTGGACGGGTCACCTCGAGAGCAACGCCACTCGTCGTCGGCGGCTTCCATCATCTCGCCGGTTGATTTGACCGGCACCAACTGCCATCCGTCCGGCACACGCCCGCCCTGCATCGCGGCCATGGCGGCGTCGGCAAGCTCCTCATGCGTCGCGAATCCGTCTCGCAACACCCGAGCTTCAATCGCCCGCGCCACTCGTTCCCGTAGATCTGTCATGCCTGTGTCTCCGAAAGGAGTGCGTCGATGGCAGCCCCAATCGCAGCGGCTGCATAGATGTCGGCCCCGGTGTGCTGCATGTACCCGGCCGCTGCGTCGATCATCGCGGCGGAGTGTTGCAGCTTATCCAGCCCCGCCCTCAGACACCGCTCCTCAATGTACCTCCGGCATTCGGGGATAGTGCCGCGAAACACCACAGTGCAGGCCTCAATCACGTATGGGCCGCCG
>CAZZZQ010000564.1:0-2882 GCA_964658405.1 uncultured Sphingomonas sp. | reverse complement strand
TACGGCTCAGCGCCTGCCCGATGGAGGAGAAGAGGTTGAGGGCGATGCCTCCGCGCGAGAGCTGCTGCAGCAGCATGGCTCCAGCCACGGCGAAGAGGAAGTTGGCTCCCCAGACGCCGATCACCGGCGGCAGCTTCCCCGACTTCGCCAGCGCGACCCCGACCGACGACAGGAAGTAGTAGATGAAGACCAGCAGGATCGTCAGGACGAAGCCCGTGCTCTTGCCTCCGCGCTTTGACGAGAGCCCAAGCGGAACCCCGACCAGCATCAGGACCAGGCAGGCAAAGGGGTACGAGAAGCGCGTATTGAGCTCGATGCTGAAGGGCCGCCCGTCCTTGAGCTTCGACCGGCGCCAGAGCTCCGGCAGCGTCAGTGCGTGGAGCGGTGTATCCGACCGGCTGACGTGCGTGTCATCCTGCGCGCCGGTCTGGATCGGCAGGTTCATCGTCGAGAAGGTGGAGACGTCGTACTGGTTCGGATCGTTGGCCGAGATCTGGTGCTGGCTGCCGTTCATCAGGTGCATCCGCAGCGTCTGATCGTCACCGTTGACGACCAGCGCACTGTCGGCCGTCGTGATGTGCGGGGTGGCCGGCTCGGTCAGGTCGGCCAGAAAGACATGGTGCCAGACGGCGGCGCCGGCGGCCGGGCGGACATCCTGCACGTAGAGAACATAGTTCTTGAAGTCCTCATAGAAGACCCGCGGCTGCACCTCGAAGGAGGCCTGCGCAGACTTCAGCGAGTCTTCAAGTGCCAGCAGGTCGGCGGCGGACCGCGGCGCAAAGTAGACAGAGTTGATAATTCCCAGCCCAAGCGCGGCGATCGACACGATCGACACGATACGAACAAAC
This sequence comes from uncultured Sphingomonas sp., assembly GCA_964658405.1. Classification (GTDB taxonomy): domain Bacteria; phylum Acidobacteriota; class Terriglobia; order Terriglobales; family Acidobacteriaceae; genus Edaphobacter. The sequence goes on along the minus strand of CAZZZQ010000564.1, from coordinate 2,034 downwards.
TGCCACGCTCCCATCCCGCAGGCGCGCATCGCGGTAATCTCGCTGTCCGCCGCCAGCCGGCTGAGGCCGAGCAGGATTCCAACCAGCACCGCCATCGGAATGGTGACGGTAAGCGCATTCGGCAGCGTATAGGCGAAGATGCGCGCGATATCCCACAGCGACGCAGAGTTGCGAACGACCAGCTCCAGGATCTTCCCGAGGTCGCGCATGAAGAGCACGAAGGTAAAGAGAGCTCCGCCAAGCAGTGCGTGGGAGATAACTTCGCGGAGGATGTATCGGGTGAAGAGGCGCATGATCGGGCGAGGCTAGTTCAGTGTACCGTCTGGCGCTTTGGGCTTTATGGCTTTCGACAAGGCCGGAGGTGGGGTGATGCCCTGGGCAAGCAGCGCGTTATCGATCATCTCGAAGAGAAACTCAACCGGGACGGCCCCTTCAATCTTGGCGCCGTTGATGAAGAGGGTCGGCGTCCTGACGATACCAAGGGCCTGAGCTTCACGCTGCGACTTCCTTACGGCTGTCTCGTCCTGCTTCGCAAGACAAGCGTTGACGACGGTCGGATCGACATGATCCTTGCTTGCAGCCTCTCGGACGATCGTGTCAATCGAGGCGTTCGCAGCAGCCAGGCTGTGTTCCGAACCGCCGAGGTCAGCGGCCTCGCGATGAATAGTGTCGATAGTATTCCAGAAAGCAGCCGTACTTACGTGGCCCAGGCAGTCGGAATCGATCGCAGCGCGGACGGCCCACGGATGTCCATCGCTTGGGTCATCGCGGTTGACGAATCGTACCTGGTCTTTATATCTCTCAAGAACGGCGGGGATGACGGCGTTCAGCCGTGCGCAGAAAGGGCATTCGAGGTCGTCGAAGTTGACGATGTGGACCGGCGCACTTTCGGTGCCTCCGCGCGCAGGTCGATGCTCCTCGGAGATCGCGGTGCGCGGGTCTGCGCCTACGTCGAACCTGTCAAACTGTGCGACGGTCTTGCCGTCGGTCGAAAGGAGGAAGGAGATCGGAGGTGAGGTCTGGCCCTCTGCGGTGTAGGTGACCGTAACCCGGTCAAAGCCAGGTAGATCTCCTTGGCTTCGCGGCCCGACGTGCACCGTCGTCATCGGAGGCAGATCGACCTTGGAGCGGACAAGAACCTCCACCCGACGTGCCTCCTCGGGCGAGAGTTGATGGCTAAGGCTAGTCTGGGCGGAAAGAGTGCCGCTTCCAGCGAAGCACACGATGCTGCCAAGCAGGGCGTGGGAGATAACTTCGCGGAGGATGTATCGGGTGAAGAGGCGCATGATCGGGCGAGGCTAGTTCAGTGTACCGTCTGGCGCTTCCTAGCCGAGGCCGATGCGGAGGAGGTCGTGGATGTGGAGGATGCCGCTGGGCCGACCGTCTTCGACGACGAAGACGGTCGTGACGGAGCGGGCGTTCATCTGGAATAGGATCTCGGGGGCGAGGACCGCGGGCGAGATCGTCCACGGGTGGCGGGTCATGGCGGCCTCGACGGTGCAGTCGGTGAAGCCCGCTTTGAAGGTGCGACGAAGATCACCGTCGGTGATGATGCCGGTCAATCTTCCCTCTGCGTCGAGGACAGCGGTCACGCCAAAGCCTTTCGAGGTCATCTCGACGATCGCGGCAGAGAGCAGGCTGCCTTCGTGGACCAGCGGCAGGCGGTCGCCGGTATGCATCAGGGAACTGGCCCGGCGGAGGCTGGCTCCGAGGCGGCCGTTCGGGTGCAGGTCGTGGAACTCGTTCGGCGAAAAGCCGCGCGCTTCGAGCAGGCAGACGGCCAGGGCATCGCCGAGGGCAAGCTGCATGGTCGTTGACGTCGTCGGGGCGAGGCCGTTGGGACAGGCCTCCGGCATCTGCGGAAGCTCGAGGCAGATCTCGGCGAGGCTGCCGAGCGAGCTTGCGGCGCTCGACGTCAGGGCGATCAGCGGAATGTGGAAGCGGCGTGTGTAGTCGAGGATCGAGGCGAGGTCGGGGGTCTCGCCCGACCATGAGATGGCGAGCACCGTGTCGGTCGGCTGGAGGATGCCGAGG
>CAZZZQ010000563.1:1494-2889 GCA_964658405.1 uncultured Sphingomonas sp. | reverse complement strand
CGACCGCCGCCGCCACCCGGCCGAGGCCCGCCGGGCCTTCGGACAGGCCGCGGATGGCTCGCCTTCAAGCCGCCCAAAGGCCGCTGACCGCAAGTTCCGCAGCGCAGCGGTCGAGACCTACATCACGGAGACGCGCCGGCGGATCGGCGATCCGGAGCTCGCGCTGCTCTTCGCCAACTGCTACCCGAACACCCTCGACACCACCGTCGAGCCCGGCCAGTTCGAAGGCAAGCCGGATACGGCCGTCATCACCGGCGACATCGCCGCAATGTGGCTCAGGGACTCCTCCGCGCAGGTCTGGCCCTACCTTCCGCTCGCCTCGAAGGACCCGGCGCTCCGCCAGTTGCTCGAGGGCGTTATCCGCCGGCAGGCCCGCTGCATCCTCATCGATCCCTATGCGAACGCGTTCATGGCCGACCTCAACGCGCCCCCGCTCGAGTGGAGCCTCAAGGATAAGACCGACCTGAAGCAGGGCGTCGGCGAGCGCAAGTATGAGCTCGACTCCCTCTGCTACCCCATCCGGCTGGCGCACGGCTACTGGAAACAGACGGGCGACACAAAGCCCTTTGACGCCCGCTGGCAGAGCGCGATGGCGCTGGTCGTCGAGACCATGACCGTGCAGCAGCGCAAGCACGGCGAAGGGCCGTACCACTTCCAGCGCACCTCCGAGATCTCGACCGAAACCCTGCCCGCCTCGGGCTACGGCAACCCGGTCAATCCGGTCGGCCTGATCGCCTCAGGCTTCCGCCCCTCGGACGACGCCTGCATCTTCCCCTTCCTCGTTCCGTCGAACCTCTTCGCGGTCACCTCGCTGCGACAGCTCGCCGAGATGGCCCACGCTATCCTGCACGACGACGCGCTGGCAAACAAGGCCCAGGCACTGGCGACCGAGGTCGAGGCCGCCCTGCGGCAGCACGCCATCGCCCAGACCTCCGCAGGAAGCATCTGGGCCTACGAGGTCGACGGCTTTGGCAGTCAGCTGCTGATGGATGACGCGAACGTCCCAAGCCTGCTCGGACTGCCCTACATCGCAAGCTCGCCCGACGCCGCACTCTACGCGCGAACACGAGCCTTCGTATGGAGCGATCGCAACCCGTGGTTCTTCCACGGCACCGCAGGCGAAGGCATCGGCGGCCCGCACGAGGGCAAGGACATGATCTGGCCGATGGCACAGATGGTCTACGCGCTGACCAGTAAATCCGACCCGGAGATCCGCCACGCCCTCGCAATGTTGAAGGGGTCGTCAGCCGGCTCCGGCTTCATGCACGAGAGCTACTTCAAGGATGACGCGAAGCGCTTCACCCGGGCATGGTTTGCATGGGCAAACACCCTCTTCGGCGAACTCGTAGGAACCCTGGCCACCAGCAAGCCCGAGCTGCTCCGATAAAAACGCCC
>CAZZZQ010000563.1:0-1484 GCA_964658405.1 uncultured Sphingomonas sp. | reverse complement strand
CAAGGGTGCGGCATCCGGGCTCTCCGAAGCGAAAGCCGCCTCTGTACTTGTCATTCCGAGAGGGAAATCATCCTCCAGTAGAACCCTGAAGGACGGCGCTCTCGAACCTTTGAGTCGAGGAGAAGTGATTACAAAGAAGTCGTACGCGAGCGCCAGAGCGCGCCTTCAACAGGATCCACAACCCCCGGCAGCGCCACCAGCGTAGGGAACTCACGCTGCAGTGCAGCCACCAGCGCATCCCGCACCGGGGCAACCTTCTCCAGAATGCTTCCTGCAAACGCAACCGACGGAACCCAGTCAGGCTCGTGCGACGCTCGCCGAAGCCGTCGCGCAACAAGGCTGGCAAGATGCGCAAGATCCTCACCCTCTTTACGCAGAACAGCCTGGGCGATCGCGTCACCCTGGTTCGCGCAAGACAGCACCACCTCGGCGAGGCGTGAAAAATCAGGCGACGGACGGCTGTTCGCATGCTCAATCAGCAGCTCGATCGACGGCAGATTCCAGAAGTCCAGAATCCCCTGCATCAGGAGTGTGGGTTGATCCTCATCGATCGCCAGAAAGACAGATCGCAGCGCCTCATGACCGATGCGATGGCCCGAGCCCTGATCAGCCAGCGCAGGTCCCCATCCACCAGCGGTGGTCAGCTTTCCATCAGGAGACCGGCCGGCTACGTTCGAGCCAGTCCCTGCAAGCACGAGCACACCCGGCCCGCCGAAGAAGGCTGCATCGAGCGCAATCTCTACGTCGCCAAGCAGCAGCAGCTCCCCTGAGACGCGTGTCTTGAAGGCAGCGCGGATCCAGTCGACGACCAGCGGCACACTCTCGCCGGCGGTTCCGATGCAGGTCCGCGTGATGCTGCTCATGGGAACGCCGGTAATCCCGGCGAGGCTCGTTAAAGCATGGTCGAGGTTGCACTCCGCCGTCGCCGCGTCAGCACGCATACGCTTGATCGTGCCGACACGGATTCGGGCAAGTTCACGGCTCTCGTCGGCGAGGACAAAGTCAGCCTTGGTGCCGCCTGCATCGACGGCGAGAAAGAACGCCATGCTGTGCTACTCCTCTACGACTGCCTTGACCAGGTTGCGGGGGTGATCGACGTCGATACCATTGTTGATCGCCATGAAGTACGAAAAGATCTGCAAGGGAATGATCTCACTGATCGTCATCAGGGCCTCGCGCGCAGGCTTCACCGAGATGACATGCGTCGCCAGTCCTGCGACCACTTCATCGTTCTCATTGGCCACGGCGAGGATGTTCGCACCCTGCTTGTGCATGTCGCGCATCAGCTGCACGATCTTCTCGTAGCGCTGCACGGAGTCGGCATCATTGCGATCAACCGTCGCCACCATCACGAGCGGCGTACCGTCGCTGACGAGCGCATTCGGGCCGTGCTTCAGCTCGCCGCTCGGGTAGCCCTCTGCGTGCAGATAGGCGGACTCCTTCAGCTTCAACGCGCCTTCGCGGGCGATCGGATAGTGAATCCC
>CAZZZQ010000562.1:0-2899 GCA_964658405.1 uncultured Sphingomonas sp. | reverse complement strand
GACCGCACGCAGAGGTTCACCACCGAGAGCAACCCATTGCCCACGCCGCTGCAAAAGTTCTTCGCGCAGCGGAACAGCCTGGTCACGCCAGAAGCTAAGACCGTCGTGCACTCCAGAACTATCAGGACCGAGTCCATGAAAGAGCGCTTCGCTGGTGGCCGCAACTGTTGCACTCCGCGCTTTGTCCATTGGATCTTGATTATGCACATTCGGGAGAAAGCAGCCTGCACGCAGCAGGCGTTGTTGCACGACGCTATATTCGCCGTGACACACGTCTGCGAGCGTAAGGTCTTTTTCTACTGCAAGTGCTGCTGCAACGCCGGCAGCTTGCCCCATCAGCCCGGTGGTTGCCATCACACGGACTGTAGCTAGCGCACAGTGCGTGGCACTGACGTTTCGTCCCGCCATCATCAAATTACTGATGTCTTTGGCGACGAGCATGCGCAGTGGGATTCCGTAGGGTCCGGCGTACGACCGTGAGGCATATTCACTGGTCTCGGAGTAGCCTTCTGCGCTGGCGGGTTCGCTTGTCGCCGCCAGAAGACCGCCGGGCGTGTGAATATCGATAAACCAGCCGCCGAACGCGATCTCATCCGGATGCACAGTACAGCGAATCGCATCCCACTCATTCATCAGATAGCGGCCCATGATGCGCCGACTCTCGCGCTTGCCGGGCACTTGTCCGATCCAGTCCAAGGCGTAATTCTCGGCCAGTTTCATCGTCTTGGGATCTTTATTTTTGATCCAGTCCCAGACGCCGAGGGTGTGCCGCGTGAGCTCATGACGAATGCTCTCCGCTTCGTGAATCGTGTCGTATGGAACGCCGATTTCGATCCACCAATAGCCACCGCGCATCTCCTTGGGGAGCCGCCCTTGATCGTAGAAGTAGCGGCCGTCCGTATGCTCAATCGCCCAGGCTGGCAGTTTGAAGGGTGATGGACGACCCATGTCCTTCGTCTTGAAGTGAATTGAGTTTCCCATGATGTCGCCATTGGCAACGGAGGGTGCATGCGGCTCATTGAATTCCGCCTTGCCTTCGCTTCCCATGCGCCACTCGCAGCCCGCCTCTGCGGCAACAATACTGTCGCCGGTGCAATCGATGAATATCGTTGCTGAAAGCGATAGATCCACCTCGGCATTTCCGACGCGACACTCGACCGATCGGAGAGTTGTACCGTCCACGACAACACCCAGCACCGCAGTGTTGAGGTGGAGCGTGAGGTTTTCTGTACGCTGAACCAGATCGTAGAGGACCATATCCCAAACCGAATTTGTCCAGCCGTTCTCGAAGATTGCTTCATGGTTGACGGCACGCTCTTCGATCAGAAGCTCGGATAAGATACCCGTTTCACGGGCATAGGCATGAAATGCTGCTGCACCATGGGGTGTTACGCGTACCTCAGACGAGCTGTTCCCACCAAGTACGGGACGATCCTGTACCAGTGCCGTTCGGGCACCGCCACGAGCCGCTGCGATGGCCGCGCACACTCCCGCCAGGCCACCACCACACACCACTACGTCGTAATGCTCCACAACTCTCTTCATAGCCCTTGACTCTCTCCTGATACGAAATCCATGCGGCGTACTGCGGGCCGCAGCCGTACATATAAAATCACCGCCGAGACCGGATGCAGCATTGCCATAAGCAGAAAGGCGGGGCGGTATCCGTAGGTGTGAATCGACCGTGCGATAAGACCGGCGGAGACCAGGCCACCGACGGAACTGGCTGCTCCGATCATTCCCTGGACCGTGGTGGCCATCGTCTTCGGAAACAAGTCGAGTGCCATCGTCGTGACGTTGGTCATCCACGCCATATGGCAGAAGGCCAGGACAGTGAGGAGCGCGACAGCGGCGCCTGGAGTTCTCAGGGACGGAACCGTAGCGAGGCTCAACATGCAGGCTGCAGCTGGCATCATAACGGCGAAACGTGCACCGACGGTGCCACGTCGGGGAACCAGTGCGCTTGAGATCCATCCACCGGTGAATGACCCTAGATCCGCTCCAACGTACAGTATCCACAAGGTTGTGCCGATGGCTTGCAGGCTCATTCCCTGACTCTCCTGCATGTACTTTGAGACCCAAAAGAGAAAGAAGTACCAGACAGAGTCCGTCAGCATTCTGGTGCCAAGCATTTCGAAGATATAAGGCTGGCTGAGGACGATCCGCCATGGCGTCGCGGGCGGGCGCTCCGTAGCGATGGCTGCTTTAGGATCACGATAGATAAGGATCCAGAGCAGCGCGACGACGCCACCCATGGCTCCTGTAACGACGAATGCGCTGCGCCATCCGTAACGCAGCGTCAATGATGCTGTAAGCGGAACCGCAATCGCGGCCCCCAACGTACCGCCCATGCTATAGATACCGACTGCCACCGCACGCTGCCGTGCTGAGAACCAGTCCCCCACCGCACGCAGCGACGCCGTGAAGTTACCCGGCTCGGCAGCGCCCAGGGCGGCGCGGCAGGCGGCGAGTGAGAGAAAGCCGGTTGCCATGCCGGTAAGCGCATTTGCCGCCGACCAGCAAACCAGGAAGACACCTTGCGTACGTCTTGCTCCAAAGCGATCCACCAGCCTGCCTGAGACGATGTACATCACCATGTATGTCAGCAGAAAGCATTGGACGATATAGCCGTAGCGAATATCGCTCAAGCCCATATCGCGCTGGATCGTTACAGCAAGTACTGAGAGGGTCTGACGGTCGATGTAATTGATGACCGAGGCCAGCAGAAGCAGTCCCGCAAAGACCCAGCGTATGGGGCGTCGGGTGTGCTCACTCTCCGCGGCTGCAGAGGTTGCGGCAGCGAGAGGCGAAGGCGCCGGGATGAGCTGAGGGGCAGACATGGCAATCTTTGGGTTAAGCGGTTAACACGCCGAACATTACCAGTGTCTCAATTCCCTTG
>CAZZZQ010000561.1:0-2904 GCA_964658405.1 uncultured Sphingomonas sp. | reverse complement strand
GTTCGGCAAGCTGCAGAATCTCCGCAACCGGAGAGACACTCTGAAGACGATGCACCTGGAACTTGGCGACGCTCAGGATCGGCATCTTGCGGAAGGCATGCATCATGGCTGCATAGCGTTCCAGGAAGCTCGTTGCAGCCTCCCGGCAATGGGCCTCCTTCGCTCCTGCCTCACGACCGGCAAGGATCAGGCTGGTCGCCATCCGCTTCACATCCCACTCGAAGGGGCCGACGATCGTCTCGTCGAAGTCGTTGATGTCGAAGGCAAGGCGGCCGTCCGGACCTGCGAATGCGCCAAGGTTCCGGACATGGGCATCGCCGCAAAGCTGTGTCCGGATTCCAGTATTTTCCATCAGGGACAGGTCGTAGGCCATGACGGGAACTGCTCCGCGAAAGTAGCCAAAGGGCGAGGCTGCCATGCGCTCGTGCTTCAGTGTCACGAGGTGAGGGACGCGCCCCTTTTCCGATCTTTTGAGCAGTCGAAGCGGATCTTCTTTGCGGCCAGAGGCCTCCCAGCCGGCGTGTTCCGCACGGGGAAGTTGCTTGCGTTTCTTCTGCCCGAGGGCAAACCGTTCCTGGGATGAGAGCAGCGTAGTCATAGATCGAAAGAATATCGTCTTTGCGTACAAGCCTGTTCCTGCAGCGAGCTACTCGTCACTTCCCATGCCACGGCGATTTCGCTTGGTTTCACTGCTCCCCGTCTCGGAGACACACTTATCGGAGACCCAGACCGGGTTCGCAACCTTGCCGCTCGCCGCACGATTGAACGAGCGATACAGCTTCGCGACATCCAGCCTGCCATGGTGGAGCTCCCGTTCCACGGCGGCATGCATTGCCGAGATCAGATCGTCCCGAAGCTCGTTCAGAACCTTGTCAATGTAGATGTACGGCAATCATCCTCCAGTGTGCTTCCTTGCAGGCTCAAAGTTCATTGGATCACTCTATCGTCTCCTGGGGGCGACCACGGCCCGGCAGGCATCCGCGGGGTCATCAATCCGCAGAGGCCGCAGCGAGCCGCTTTTCATAACAGAGGAACCGGAGCCCCGGTCTGTGGCGTAGCGAGATCTCGCCGGCGTACGTGTATCCGAGCTTTGGAAAGAGCCGCTGGGTCGCTTCGTTCCGGCTATTTGTATCCACGCGAAGGATCGTCACCTTTGACGATTGCGCAACCACCTCTGCCTGTTGCATCAGCGCACTGGCGACACCCTTGCCGTGCATCGCAGGATCAACCGCCAGCCGGTGCACGACGACGGCCGCGTCCGTAATGTCCCAGCCCACCTGGGCATATTCAGGCTCCTGCGAAGAGGTCATCGCTGCAACGCCTCCCAGGCGTCCCTCGACGACCGCGACCCAGAGGTGCCCCGCTGCGATGTCCCGGGCGAAGACCTCAGGATTGGGATAATGCTCGTCCCACTGCAGGTTCCCGGCCGCGCGCATCAGCGGAACGACCCGTCGTACGAGCGCCATAATCGTGGGAATATCGTCCGTCTGTGCCAGCCTGATCTGCATGGTTCAAGGCTAGCACCACCCCGGACACGTTACTGGATCCTGAACCGCTCTCGCATCAGCCGCTGGAAGCGCGGCCTCCAGATGATGTCGTAGGCGAGCTCTTTGCCGGGAAACATGGCCAAGGCAGCCTTCCGGCTGTCTCCGATCATCTGGGCAGCCTCATCGATGGACAGGCTTGAATCCTGTGCGATGACCTGGATAACCATATTCATCATCATCTGGAGGCGGCGGATCAGCTTTTGCTCCTCCGCCTGCTCCTCGGCGGTCATGGTCACTTCTGTTTCGTCCTTCGTCTGGCCAGGCTCCATGCGTACACCTCCACTGATAGAGAGACGTTGGACCGGCAGGGCAGGATTCGCAACTGCCGTCCTCCCACCATTTATAGCCTTACGGACCGATGACCGGTTCTTCTCGCCCACGCAACAGGGCGGCATGCAGGTAAAATCTTGTGAGATGAACATTTCGAAGCTCCTCCTCGCCCTGACGTCTGCAGTCCTAGCCGCTTCTACCGCCCATGCACAGATTGCCGCCTATGGAACCGTCACCGTCAGGCGCATGACGGACATCCCCTACACCCAGGGAACCACGACCAGCACCAATGGAAGCTTCGACCCGGTCGGCGGAACAGGGGGCATCTTCTACGACTTCAAGACCTACGGTCCCGTCCGGCTGGGTGTCGATGTCCGTGGAAGCATCACGAACAGCACGCAGAGCGCGTACACCAGCTACAACGCCGGCGGCGGCCATATCGCCTCAGCTCTGGGCGGCGTTCGCGGATCGTTCCACACCCCGATCATCTCGCTTAAGCCGTATGTCGAAGGGATGATCGGCGTCGCTCGAACCAACTTCGGAACCCAGTACACGACCGGCCTCGCCACGGGTGGCATCACGAAGACGACCGGGATCCAGCTCACCAGCAACCTCGAGTACGACGCGTTCGCCGGGGTGGACTATTCGATCCTCCCCTTCCTTGACTTCCGTGTGGTCGAGCTTGGGTATGGTGCCGTCCAGGGAAATTCGCACACCTACCCGGTTCAATCCTTGAGCAGCGGCCTGGTCTTTCACCTGCCCTTTGGCCTGGGTAAGTAGACCTGGCCATTTCAGTCCCTCCACAAACATCCTGCCTTTGTTAGCGATGCCACAGCAGTTCGTTTCTCCTGATACGGCTGTCTCACAGACGGTGCATCGTATCCAGCAACAGGAGCGAACGGCGCTCCTGGCAAAGCTCGAACAGGAGAAGTGGAATGTCGACGACGCGATTTGAAACGACTTTGAATGCCCTCAAGCAGGGTGCGAAATCCTTCACCGTAGAGAAAGCAGTCAGCAATATCGAGGGCTGGGAAGACTATCTCTCGAAGCATGATCACGACGGCGTCAAGCGCGTTGTGACCGATCT
>CAZZZQ010000560.1:0-2917 GCA_964658405.1 uncultured Sphingomonas sp. | reverse complement strand
ACCGCCACCAAGCAACCACCCGCAATTTGAAGAAGAATAGCATCTCCCCAGCCTCGCGCGCAGCTTCGTGATGCCTGTGGTGTCGACAAGCGGCTGCCGGTTTTGAGTGCAGAGATTGCTTCCGTCCTTCCGCGTTCACTCCCGGAGTATCATTTGACCAAGTATCTTCGTCTAAAGGCCAGATGCTGCTGTGTGGAGAGTTCAAGACCCTATGCCCAAGAGTTCGAAGATCCTGCTGCTTACTGTTTCGGTCGTCCTGGTCATCACCGTGTTCCTCGGGGTCAACTCGACGGGCGTGAGCGCCGCCTCGGATCCGCAGGATGGTGCGTACAAGCAGATCAACGTCTACAGCGAGGTGCTCCGGCACATCCAGTCGGACTATGTCGTCGACCCGAATATCCCGGCGGTCACGAATGGTGCTCTCCGCGGCCTACTGGAGTCGCTCGATGCTGATTCCAGCTACCTTACGGCGGAGGAGTACAAGGCCTACCGGTCGGACAACGCCGGCAAGGCGCAGGTCGGAATCAATATCTCGAAGCGCTACGGGTACGCGACCGTCGTCTCGGTCGTCCCGGGCAGCCCTGCCGACAAGGCAAATCTGAACGACGGTGACATCATCGAGGCGATTGGAACAACTGACACCCGCGAGCTCTCGCTGGCCATGATCCAGCGGATGCTTGAGGGCCAGCCCGGCTCCGAGCTTTCGATCGCGGTGGTCCGTCCTCGCCGCGCCATCCCTGAGAAGGTCACGATGACCCGGGCACTGCCGAGCATTCCGCCGGTCTCGGAGACGCTCTATGAAAACTCGACGATCCTCTATCTGAAGCCGGGCGTGCTCGACCATGACCATGTTCAGCAGGTCGAGGCCAAGCTGAAGGGCATGCAGAAGGCCGGCAGCAAGAAGATCCTGCTCGACCTGCGCGACGTTGCCGCCGGTGACATGGCCGAGGCAACACGCCTCGCAAACTTCTTCCTGAAGTCGGGCACGATCGCCATGCTCGAGGGGCAGAAGTTCCCCAAGCAGACCTTTGAGGCCGATCCCTCGAAGTCGATCAACGTGGCCGCCCCGATGGTCGTCATCGTCAACCGCGGAACCTCTGGTCCTGCGGAGCTGGTTGCCGGCGCACTGCTCGACGACAAGCGGGCAGACCTGATCGGCGAGCGGACCTTCGGCGAGGGCGCTCAGCAGAAGACCTTTGACCTGCCGGACGGCGCAGCCCTGATCCTCTCCGTCGCGAAGTACGAGTCGCCGTCGGGCAAGAAGATCCAGGACGAGGGCGTTACCCCCGGCACGCTGGTCGCTTCGGCGATTCCGGATGAGGGAACCGGCGATGACGAGGCAGCCCCGGTCGAGACAACGCCGACGACCCCGACGGTCAAGAAGCCGAGTGTCGCTGTCGATGAGCAGCTCTCAAAGGCGCTCGATATGCTGAAGGCGAAGGCAGCATAAGTCGTCAGAAACAATGATCAGCGGGGGCCTTTCGAGGTCCCCGTTTCGTTTAACTGCGGGTTGGCCTCGATGAGCTGAACTGCACACTCCGGCGATAAAGCTGCAAATCCACCGCCTCAACGTGCTAAGGTGAAGGGCTATGCCGAGCACCTCCAGCCGCGAAGTACGGGCTCCCAAACGCGGAAAAGAGTCGAAGTGGAAGGAGCGCATCGAGCGCTTCTTTGACTGGATTCTCCAGTGGGAGCCGGTCTTTCCGTCGCGGCGCATTGCTGTGCGGCGAACCTTTCAGGCGCTGCTTGGTCTCTCCGCGGTCTTCGGTGCGATGTGCGGGCTGATGCTGCTCTACTCTGTCGATCTGCCGCAGATGGAAGATCTCGTCCGCTATCGGCCGAATACGACCACCGAACTCTACGACATCCACGGGCAGGTCTTCGGCTCGTTTGCGCTGGAGCGCCGGGTTGTTGTCCCCTACGAGCAGTTTCCCGACGTGCTGCGCGAGGCGATCATCGCGATCGAGGATAAGAGCTTCGAGAGCAACTGGGGCGTCAACCTCTTCCGCGCCGTCGGTGCTGCCTACCGCGACTTGCATTCGAACGGCCGCGCCCAGGGTGCGTCAACGCTGACGATGCAGCTCGCCCGCAACCTCTTCCTGTCGTCTGAGAAGACCTACGGGCGCAAGTTCCAGGAGGTCCTGCTCTCCATGCAGATCGAGCGGCGCTTCACCAAGCCGCAGATCTTCCAGCTCTACGCAAACCAGATCTACCTCGGTCACGGGACCTACGGCTTTGAGGCCGGGTCGGAGTTTTACTTCAGCAAGCATGTCCACGACCTGACGCTGCCGGAGGCGGCGCTGCTGGCGTCGCTCCCGAAGGGGCCGGTGCTCTACTCGCCCATCCGGCATCCGGAGCGCGCGATGGAGCGGCGTAATCTCGTCATCAACGCCATGCTGAAGGACGGCAAGATCACCGATCGGCAGGCGGATGCCGCCAAGGGGGCGCCGCTTGGGCTGAACATCGCGGTTGCGCCGAACAGCGTCGCGCCGTACTTCGTCGAAGAGATCCGCCGCCAGCTTGAGAAGGAGTACGGCGTTGAAGAGGTTCACGGCGCCGGGCTCCGCGTCTACACGACCCTCGACCTCGATCTCCAGCGCGTTGCAAACAAGGCGGTTCTGGACGGAACGGCCACGTACGAACGTCGCAAGGGATGGAAGGGGCATTTGCAGAATATCCTCGACCCTGGCACCGCCGGCGTCGATCTCGACACCTACCGCAGCCCGGACTGGAGCCAGACGGTCGCGCCCGGCAGCTATGTCCACGGGCTTGTGCTCGAGAGCAGCGCACGGCAGGTGACGGTGAAGGTCGGCAGCTCGGAGCGCGCCGTGCTCGACGGCAACGACTGGGCATGGACGCAGCTGTACAGCGGCGATCGCCTGCTGAAGGTCGGGGACATCGTCTACCTGAAGCTTGG
>CAZZZQ010000559.1:0-2918 GCA_964658405.1 uncultured Sphingomonas sp. | reverse complement strand
GCTGGATCGAGCCATTGTTTTGAAGGAGATGGCGGAGGCTGGCTACAAGCTGGTGGGGAAGTACGATTTCACGAAGGCGGACGGACAGGACTATTTCCTGATCTTCGAGGCGAGGTAGGGCGGTTGATTTGAGGCGCTGGAGCGGTGCAAGCAGGATCTTCATGGCAGCCCTCTGCCTTGCAGGAGGGACCACGGCCCTGGCGCAGGCCCCAGCCCGGAAGGTGTATGTTGACCGAGCGGACGGCGTCAGCTTCTCCTATCCCGCGGGCTGGCTGCTGAACGCCGATGACGATGCCGCCACGGCGAAGCTCCGGATCGTGACGGCGGCGCAGCCCGGCGCGGTTGTCCAGCTGGAGGGGAACTTCGCGGACGATCTGCCTGGCAGAAATCTCTACAGGGGGACGGACTTTGAGGCGGGGGCCTTCGCCTTCGTCGTGACCCCGATGGAGACGCAGGCAAAGTGTTTCGACGTTCTGGACGAGAGCGCCGATGGGAAGCAACAGCCGGCGGCGATCCAGTGGCATGGCCTTCCAGCTAAGCGGCTTGACGCGACCTTCAGTGTGGCCGGAACAGACGATGTGCACCGCGTGATCGCAACCTACCGGCGCGGCCAGTGCTATCTGTTTGAGACGGTGATCGTTCGCGACGGGCCGGAGGTCGGGAAGAAGCCGCTCGGCACAACGCGATGGGCGTTGCTCCGAGCGGAGTTCGAGAGTGTTCTGCAGTCGGTCCGGATTGCCCCGGCACCGGGAAGGCCCAAGCCTACTGGGTCGGATCGATGACCTTGAGCCCGCTCGGATCGTTGGCCTTCTGAAGCGGCGTGTCGTCGATGGTGATGAAGACCTCGAGGGTCGGGTTTACGTGGGCCTCGAAGAGATGGCCGCCCACGGTGCTGCCGTCATGCTTGCCCAGGATGATGTGGCTGTGAACGATGGGTTTGCCGTCGAAGGTGGCGATGTCGCCGATCAGCGACAGGACTTCGACCTGCTCGTTGACCGGGAGCGGGTGGTAGAGCTTGCGATCGAGCACGAAGTAGGCGGTCAGGGCGCTGGAGACGGCGCCGATGCCGGTGAAGTGGGCGTCTTCGACGTGATACTTGGTGGCAAAGTCGGAGAGGCCGCTGAGCACCTCATCGCCCTTGCTGAAGATGACCGCGTAGACGCGTTCGCCCGCACCCTGCCGGATGAGCTTCACCTTCATGTGCGGCGCTCCGCCGTTCGGGATGGGCCGCGAGGGTGAGATGAACTCTTCGGTGCCGGAGGCGGCAGCGGCTGGAGCGGTGGTCTGGATCTGCGCGGCGCGGCCGGCGATCGGGGCTAAAAGGAGAGTAGCTGTTGCGAGAAGGCTGGAGATGCGCATGAGTTTGGCTCCATGTTTAAGGCGCACGAGCAATGGCAGCCGGGATGGCTGCCATTGGTGGAGTGCGCTGCGAGGACTAGCGTTTTGCGTGGGCGGTCGAGGCGCCGGTCTCGGCAAGTGCGGCGTCGATCGTCTGGTAGAGGTAGTTCACGTCCGTCACCTGGATCCACTGCTTGGGGGTGACTACGAAGATGGTGGGGGTCTGGGTCAGGCCGATACGCTCGCCGAGGGTGTAGTCAGACTTGACCTCCTGGGCGAAGAGACCGCTGGGGTCCATGACGAAGGGCATGGTCCGGCCATGCGACTGGAAGTACTTCTGCGTGAAGGCCTGCAGGTCGTCCTTGCTTGCGATCGAGGTCTGGTTGGCGAAGACGGCGCGGCGGTACTCCTCGGCGGCCTGGGGGGAGATCTTGTCCTGGATGTAGCGCGCGGTGACGGCTGCGTCGAAGCTCCAGATGTGCATCTTCAGCGGGAAGTCGTGGCGGACGAGCGGGATCTTGTAGCGCTCGACCGCCGCGTGGACGATCGGGAAGGCATGCGAGCAGGCGGGGCACTCGAGGTCTTCAAACTCGTAGATCGCCACCTTGGAGCCGACCGGCGGCTTGACCATGGAGGTGTCGCGGAAGTTATTCGCGGTGTTTGGCGGGGCGGAGAGCTGCGCATGCGCCGAGACGGAGACCGGGAGTGCGGCGAGGAGTGCGGCGGCGAGAACGAGACGGTTCATAGTAGTCAGACGCATAAGCTTGTGCTTCGTATTCTAGCTGACCGGCGAGACTGCGTTCTGCCGGTCTTTAGGCGAGATTATGCAATGAATTTCGCAACCAGAGACAGATCGTGGCACTCTAAAGAACAAGCACAATGACTTTGTTGACCAATTATGTGGCACGAGTAAAGGTTTGGCCGCTGGTTTTCGCGGTCTCGGCGGCTGCATGCGCCTCTGCGCAGGATCCTTCGAGTCTGCCGTCCGCCCCGACTCCGGCAACCAGCACGCTCTCCTCCGGGACGCCGTCGCGCGGCCCGATGGTGGGGGATGTACTGATCGAAAAGGCGACTCCGGGCGCGCTTCCGCTGACCATTGACGAGGCGATCGCCCTCGGATTGCAGCACAATCTTCAGATCGAACTGGGCGTGCAGAACGAGAAGCGCGTCAACGGTGAGGTTTCGACGGTGAAAAACGCGCTGCTGCCGACGATTACGGCACAGGGTCAGACGGGGACACGCGAGATCAACCTGGCGGCACAGGGCTTCCAGCCGTCCGCGCTGGCAGCGTTCGGGATAGTCGGCTTCAACCCGATTGTGAAGGTCAACCAGACCAGCGCGCAATTGAATGTGAGCCAGCAGCTCTTCAACGTTCCGGCCTACTATCTATATCGATCCGCCCAGAAGGCAGTTGGAGCGGCGAACCTGGCCACGCTGAACACGCGCGGGAACGTTGCGTTGATGGTGGCCTCCGGTTATCTCCGGGCGCTTGCGGATGCGGCCCAGATTACGAATGCCCAGGCGTTGATGAAGGCCGACGAGGTCGTCCTGAAGCAGGCGGTTGACTCGCATGATGCGGG
>CAZZZQ010000558.1:0-2922 GCA_964658405.1 uncultured Sphingomonas sp. | reverse complement strand
CCGATCCCGTCGAGCCTCCGCCTCCGCCGCCACCTGCGATGCCTGTGACATTGAACGGGTTGCTCGGCGTTCCGAAGGGGATGCCGCGCGCATCAACCGGGGTGACGGCCTGCCCCTGCGAAGTGGTCTGAGCCCAAGCAGCGCTGGAGAGGCCGCAGGCGAGAGCCGCAGCCAGGATCAGGCGGAGATGCATGGGGTGGTCCTAGGCGACGTGGGGCCGAGTGAGGGCCTTCACACGGATGCGAGGCTTCGCGCAGACCCGGCACGGCATCGATCGCGCGGGCCAGCGCGGCGTCGGAGGCCGAGACTTCGCGAATGGCGATGAGGCGTTCGCGAGATGCGAGCCATTCAGCGCCAAGGCGACGGACGATCCGGTCCATGCAGCGGGCTTCGGCCTCTTCCAGCGTGGCAGCGGGCTTCGCAGCCGCCGCCCTCGCCACCATCAGACCGCCACGGGTCGTGAGATCGTCGGTCGGATGATCGCGCATGGCTTAGCCTACGAACGGACCAAACGCGGCGATCATGTCGCCGCTTACGACGCGGCGAGGAACTGACGGCTTCGCGAAAATGGCATTCGTGAAGTGTGCCCGGCGCCGCGCAAGCCCTTCTCGGTCGGCTTGGGTAAATTTCATCATTTGCATGTCGGCTTCTGTCGTCTGAAGCAGCGCTGCGATGGCATAGTCGCGGCCAATCGCCATGCCGTCATCTAAAAGCTGCTCTCGCGTCGCGTCCATCACTGCTTCCCGTTCAGCGCTGAGCGGTCATGAATTTGGTTGAGGCTATGCGGAGAGGCCGCGCTCTGCATGCCGGCAGCAGCATCGCGATAGACGAATACCGTAGCATCATCCAGCGCCGCGCGGATCTCTTCGCGGATAATGGTGCGGGTATCGAGGGCGGCGTAATGAGCCTCTATGATACGCTCAATTTCCTCGCCGAGAGATCGGCCCGAAACATCAGCCGCCCGCTGAAGGTTAGATCGGATCGATGGGAGACACCGGAACGTCGTAGTGATGCGCCGTCCATCTAAGGGGCGACGATCGTTGCGGCTCTCGGTCATCCCTGCTCCCCCGGCCTCACGAACCGGATCTCGACAAGCTGCTTGATCGCACCGCCCTCGCCATCGCCGTCCACCGGCTGCGCAGGCTTGCCCCAGGCTCGGTCGAGGATCGTGTTCACGGCGCTCATGCGAGCCGGGCCAGTCTGATCCTTGTCGCGCATGATCTCGCCAGCCGTTTCAAGGGCTTCGACGGTCATCGCACGAGCCATCTCGCGGACTTCGGCGGGGATCTTGGGGCGACCGCCGGGGTTGCCGCTGCGTCCAGCCTCGAAGGGCTTGAGGTTATCTGTTCCGGCCATTGTTCTGAACGGTGTTCAAGCTTCGTCGTCTTCGGGGATGCCGTGCTTATCCGACAGCGCCTTGGCCTTCGCCTGGACGATGCGGTCTTCGGCGTTCTCGGGCTCTGGGGTGTGGGGCTTGAGGTCGGTCATGTGCGATCGGCCCAAGCGCCAACAGCGTACCCGGCAACGATGCATGCCGGCAGAGCCGCAGCGGACTTCCAGCCGAAGCCTCCAACCACGAGGCAAGCAACCATGGGAACACCGAAGAAGGCGCCGGCCATCAAGCCGATCCCCTTGCCGAGATCATCCAACATGCCCTGCATCAGGATCTCCTTGGCTCAAACCCCGCCAGCCACCCATCCATCCGCTCCTGCCAGATCAGAATACCGGCGCACCAGACAGCGCAGCAGAGGCGGGCGTAGATGCGATCGGCTTCGGTCATGCGGCCAGAGAAGCGGCGTCAGCCTTGCCGAGCGCGTTCATGGCGGAATGACTGTCGAACACCGTACCGCCGTCTGGACCAGAACCCTTTGCGTCGAGCCGAGCCATGTAGCCATTAGGGCCAAGCCCAGTCCCGCCGATCCTCGTAGTTTCGAACGCCACGTTGCCGACATTGCCGTTGACGCCTTGAGCGCTGAGACAAGTCACGGTGCCAACCTGCGGCAGTGGGCTGCCGGTGTAGAAATGGTTATCAAGCCACATAGGGCGATACCGATCTACGAACACCGGATAGCTCGTCGGCGTGCCGGTGATCTGCTTCACGCGGGCCTGGATGCGTTCCCACTGCTTGAGCGAAGGCGGCCCGTCCATGCTCTCGGTGAAGCCTTCGAACCAAGCCTTGAACTCGCTGGGGATCATCGCCCTCGCCTTCCTTGCGTGTGGTGGGGATCGAACTCGTGCAATTTTTGCACAGGTTGCTCAGGCGCTTCGAACACCTTCGCACCGCATCTGGTCGCTGCCGGCCTCATAGCGACGGCGCTGACCGAAACGCATGTTCGTCTCGTGAGCGCAGGCGCCCTGCCGCTTGTGCGGCTTGCACATTAGGCAGCCGGCTCTTGTGGACTTCGGGCGCTTGCGCTTGTGATGAGCCATCATCTCGAACTTGTCAGGCGGCCCCGATGCCGGGAGTGGAGCGGGAGGGACGCCACACGAGAGCCAAATCTTGCGATCCGAAGCGTAGTCTCACCTACACTCCAAGGCCCTCGCCGCCTGATAGGATCGATGCGGGTGGGAGTCGAACCCTTCGGCGAGCATCACGCCTACAGCCAACCCGTCGTGCTCTTCGGAGGCCCACATCGAACTCGTGTCTTGCTCCGACCCGGCCAGCCACCAATGCGCGGGCTTGACCTGTGAGGTAGGGCGATCGGATCGCCGCCGGATCGGATGGTGAATTGTGTACCCGGCGGAGAGATCTCCAAACGCCGCGCATGCGTCCGCAGGACTGGTGATGCAAACGTGCAACACAGCCCTGCTGAATGCCGCACGCTGTCATGCCGCGACCAGCATGTCAACATCCACGTCAAGCTTTAGTTTCTTGCCGCGCGCATCCAGCAAGACGCTGATCCGGCGACTGTCCGGGACCCG
>CAZZZQ010000557.1:0-2925 GCA_964658405.1 uncultured Sphingomonas sp. | reverse complement strand
TCTCCCGGCAGGCTGCAGCAAGGGAGCAGCGCTGTTGCGCCTGGCTGCAGGCTGGGGAATCTCCCCCTCCCAACTCCTCGCAATCGGCGACAACTGGAATGACGTCTCCATGCTCGAGATCGCAGGCCAGCCGATCCTGATGGAGAACGCCCCGGACGACCTGAAGGCCGTCGCAACCGAGCGCGGCTGGACGATCGGCGGCCACCACGACGCCGACGGGGTCGCCCAGGCCATCGAAGCAGCCATCGCCGAGCCGGTCGGAGCCGCCGCAGGTGGTAGGCTTTAGACGATGGCTCCTCTCCGCCGACTTCGGCCGCGCCTCTGGACCCTTGCAGCCTGCGCAGCCGCCTGTCTCCCCTCCTACGCCTCCGAGCACGTCACCCTGAAGAATGGCTTTGAGCTCGACTGCGTCCGCCGGGAGTCGATCGGGGAGCGCGTCCGCCTCTACTTCGACGCGAAGACCGCAGGCACCGCCGACTATATGGAGGTGGCCGCAAGCGCCATCGCCCGTACCGAGACCTTCATCGATCCGCCCGTCGTGCTCGCCGTAAAGCATGCGACCGCGATCATGACCCCGCCGCCGACCCAGGCCGAGATGAACGAGATGCTCTCGCAGGCCGGGCAGAAGCACCACATCGACGCCGATATGCTCGCCAGCGTCATCAAGGCGGAGAGCGGTGGCCGCATCCGCGCCGTCTCCCGTACCGGCGCGAAGGGCCTGATGCAGCTGATGCCGGGAACCGCCTCACAGCTTGGCGTCGAGGATTCGTTCCGGGCTGACCAGAATATCGCCGGCGGAACCGCCTACCTCGACCAGCTGCTGACCCGCTACCACGACAACGTCGCCTTCGCGCTGGCTGCCTACAACGCAGGTCCGGCCGCGGTAGACCGCTGGCACGGGATTCCGCCCTATCGCGAGACGCAGGCCTATGTCGTCCGCGTGATCCGCGAGTTCAACCGCCGAAAGCAGCTTTTGCTGACCGCAAGCGCGAAATAGCTTCCTCGAATCTCTCCAAACGGGCACCCTTAGAAACAACGCACTACAGGAGCTCCAGGAGCCATGAAGAAAAGCAACGCGATCGTCCTCGTCGTGCTCATCGCCCTCGCCGTGACCGTGTTTCTCAACCGGGGCCGGATCCACTTTGACTGGCACGCCTTCTTCCTCCAGCTGCGCCTCGTCAACCTCGCGCACCTCGCAGCGGGAACCGCCCTGATCTACGCCACCTACCTTCTTCGCTCCTGGCGCTGGGCGGTCTTCCTCTCGCCCACCAAAAAGGTCAAGCCCTCCCGGCTCATCGGTTCGCAGTTCATCGGCTTCACCGCCGTCGCCCTCTTCGGCCGGCTCGCCGATCTCACCCGCCCCTACCTCCTCGCCAAGCGCGTCGACCTCTCCATCAGCTCGCAGATCGCCGTCTACACCATCGAGCGCATGTTCGACCTCGGCTCCGCCGCCATCATCTTCTCAACCGCCATGGCGCTGATGAAGTCCGGCCAGCCCCACCACGAGCTCTTCGTCCGCGTCGGGATCGGCAGCCTCGTCGTCACCGTCGCGATCGCCCTCTTCGCCGTCGCCGTCCGCGTGGCCGGAGCCGCCGTCGCCTCCTTCGCCCAGGCCACCGTCGGCCGCCTCTCAAAAGGCGCCGGCGAGAGCATCGCCACCAAGATCATCGGCTTCCGCGACGGCCTCAACACCCTCGCCTCCTTCCAGGAATTCCTCCTCGTCACCGTCATCTCGCTGACCATGTGGGGCATGATCGGAGGGGCCTACTACGAGACCGCGCACGCCTTCGTCACCACGCCGCAGCTCGCCAACCTCACCTTCTCAAGCACCATGCTCCTGATGGCGGCCAGCATCGGCGGCGGCCTGCTGACCCTCCCCGTCATCGGCTGGTTCACCCAGATCGCCGCCATGGCCGCGGCGATGCAGGCCTTCTACGGCGCTCCCATCGAGGCCGCGACGGCCTGTGCCGCACTCCTTCTCATCGTCACGACACTCGCGATCGTGCCCGCCGGCCTCATCTTTGCGCAGGTCGAACAGGTCAGCCTGAAGCGCGTCGCCGACCAGAGCGCCGAGGCGGAGATCGCCGCCGTGACCGACTGAACCGCTCCCGGCGCGCCCGCTGCTAAAATCGTGAGATTGCAATGAAGTGTCCTTACTGTGGATTTGCCGAAGACCGCGTTGTCGACTCGCGCGAGAGTAAAGAGGCGGACTCGATCCGCCGCCGGCGGGAGTGCGAGCGCTGCAACAAGCGCTTCACCACCTACGAACGCATCGACGAGATCCCCTACATGGTCGTCAAAAAGGACGGCCGCCGCGAAAAGTTCGACCGGCACAAGGTGCTCGACGGGCTGATGCACGCCTGCCTGAAGCGCCCCGTCGGGTCCTCGATCCTCGAGCAGATCGTCGACGAGACCGAGGCCTTTGTCGTCGACTCGACCGAGCGCGAGCGCTCCACCAGCGAGGTCGGCGAACTCATCATGACCCGCCTCAAGGCGATCGACACGGTTGCCTACATCCGTTTCGCCAGCGTCTATCGTGACTTCAAAGACGTCAGTGAGTTCAAGGCTGAGCTCGAAGAACTGCTCAGCACCAGGAAGATCGGCTCCGATAACAAGGATCTGAAGAAGAAACTCAAGGGTTAGATCACAGCTTCACCACTTGGAGAGATGATGGCAACGAAGACGCACAAGGTAACGCTGGTTCCCGGCGATGGCATCGGTCCCGAAGTAACAGCCGCAGTCGTAACGATCGTCGAGGCGGCCGCGAAGGCCAACGACGTCAGCTTCGACTGGCACACCTTCGACGCAGGCGCGGACGCCTTCGCCAAGACGGGCGAGTACATCCCGAAGGCGCTCTACGACTCGATCGAGCAGAACCGCGTCGCCCTCAAGGGACCCGTCACCACGCCGATCGGCGGCGGCTTC
>CAZZZQ010000556.1:0-2927 GCA_964658405.1 uncultured Sphingomonas sp. | reverse complement strand
GGCGAGCCGTTTTATCTTCCTTGGAGAGCCTGAAAATGCCTGGTGGCTATGAGGCCAGGTCGAGGTCGATCTTCTTGCTGGTGGGGTCGAGGGCGACGATCTTGAAGCTGCGGATCTGGCCGGCCTTCACCGCCTCAGACTTTGCAGAGCTCTTCGTCGCCGCACCCTTCCACTTTGCGTTGAGCATCGAGGTAAGAGAGGAGAGGTCGAGGCCGCCTGATGTGGGCTCTTCAGCCGGCGCCTCGGCGGGAATGCTGCAGCTTGCGAAGACGCCTTCGCCGAGTTCGACGCGGCCG
Organism: uncultured Sphingomonas sp.; assembly: GCA_964658405.1. Taxonomy (GTDB): domain Bacteria; phylum Acidobacteriota; class Terriglobia; order Terriglobales; family Acidobacteriaceae; genus Edaphobacter. Next base: position 2,631 of record CAZZZQ010000556.1, on the reverse strand, counting down.
CGATCGCCGGAGACCTCGACGATGCGGCCGGTAATCAGGTCGCCGACCGTGTGCTCGGTGAAGAAGTCCTCGATGCCGGTCGGGATCATCTGCTTGATGCTGAGGCGGAGCTGGCGCTTCTCCTTGTCGAACTCAAGCACCTTCGTCTGGACGACCTGGCCGATGCGGAGCTCGTCCTGCGGATGGTTGAGGCGCTTGTCGGCGACGATCTCGCTGATGTGGACCATGCCTTCGACCCCTTCGGCGACCTGGATGAAGGCGCCGAACTTGGTGAAGCTGACGACAGGCCCCTCGACGGTGGAGCCGGGTGCGAACCTGTCCGCGGCCTCGACCCAGGGATCGCCAAGTGTTTGCTTCAGGCCGAGCGAGATGCGGCGTTCGGCGAGGTTGATGCCGAGGATGACGGCTTCGACGGTCTCGCCGACCTTGACCATGTCGTCGGCCTTGCGGACCTTCTTGGCCCATGACATCTCGGAGAGGTGGATGAGGCCTTCGACGCCGGGCTCGAGTTCGACGAAGGCGCCGAAGTCAGCGGTGCGCGTGACGACGCCGGTAATGCGCTCGCCCTGCGTGTACTTCTCTGGAACGGCGTCCCACGGGTGCGGCAGGAGTTGCTTCATCGAGAGCGCGATGCGTTTGGAGTCGGCGTCGATCTTGATGACCTTCACGTCGACGGTCTGGCCGACGGTCAGCACGTCCTCGGGCTTGGCGATGCGGGTCCAGGCGATCTCCCCGATGTGGAGCAGGCCGTCAACGCCGCCGAGATCGACGAATGCGCCGTAGGGGGTCAGGCTGCGAACGGTGCCGGAGACAGTCTCACCCTCCTTGACCTCGGCGTAGCGGCGCTCCTTGGTGGAGCGCTCCTCTTCTTCGACGACGCCGCGGCGGTCAACGACGACATCTTCGTCATCGACGTCGAGCTTGGTGATGCGGCAACGAATCTCGGTTCCGACCAGCTTTTCGAGCTCGGCGGCATCGCGTGCGCCGCTGCGGGAGCCGGGCATGAAGGCGCGGACGCCGATATCGACGGTCAGGCCGCCCTTGACGATCGCGGTCACGGTACCGGAGACGATGGCCTTGGCTGCGAAGGCCTCTTCGAGCGAGTCCCAATCCTTCGGCGCCTCGACCTTCAGCTTCGAAAGCTCGTAATAGCCCTCCTCGTTGCGGCCCTTGACCGTGACGAGCAGGGAATCACCGGGCTTGGCCGGCTCTTTCTCGTTCGCAAAGGCGGCGACGGGAAGCACGCCCTCGGTCTTGTAGCCGATGTCGACGAAGACGGACTCGGCGGTGACTGCGATGACGGTTCCCTTGAGCTGCTTGCTGCCTTCGCCGGTCTTATGGGAGTGGCTGCGCTCGAACTGGGAGAGAAGATCCCCAAAGGACTCGACGGTTTCAACGTCTGCGATGGGCTCTGTTGCTGGAAGTGTTTCATTGGACATGAAGATGCAGCCTCGTGGTGAGTCGATTCGGCTAGGATAGCACCGCTGCACGGGTGCGTTTTATGCTTGCGGATTCGAGGGTCAGGAGGCGAACGGATCGGCTCCGTCGGGCTCGCACCAGCGGTAGGTTTCGATGGAGGGAGCCTTGCCATCGACCGTAGAGGACCATCGCTCGGGCGTGGTGGAGTCCATCCAGTCGAGCGGGATGGCCGAAGCCTTGCCGTTAGCGACGAGGGCGAAGGCGCGCTGGATCGCCTGCCGCTGCTCTGATCCGATGGCGGCTGGCTGCGGTGAGATGAAGAGCGCGGAGCCGGTGCTGGCGATCGCCTCCATCCACTGCCGGTTGAGCTCCCACGGGATGGCAGTGGTCAGGCCGACGCAGTCCGCATCCATGACGAAGAAGGCCTCGTGCTGTGGCAGCCGGTAGGCAAGGGTGTTGACGCCGGTCCGGCGTGTTCGGTCCCAAACCCGCCCGCTGGTGTCGTCGCCGGTGCGCTGCGCTTCGAAGAGCCCCTGCGAGAGGTGCCCGACGGCGTTGCAGCCGATGATGATCGTTTGGGGTTCGGTGGCCTTGCGGATGAGGGCGTAGAGGTCGCGGATCACCTCGGCGTTCGTTCTGCTGGTGTCGTGGAGCGACCAGCCGGGATTCGTCGGGCTCGCACCCATCTGGAAGCCCCACTGGCCGAGCAGGTCGTAGGTAGAGAAGTCATGCTTGATCAACTCGTAGCCCCAGCCGGTAAGCTGCTGGAGTCGGGCGGTAATGATTGCCTGGACCTCGGGGATCGTTGGATCGTAGGCGAGGTTCTCCCGTTGGTCATCCGCGGCGGAGTAGCGGGTGCCGGGGAGCAGGAGGTTTGCCGGGGCAGTCTTTTCCGCGATCAACGGGCGCACCCAGATTCCGGGGCGGACATTCTTCGAGCGGATAGCATTGGCGAGCTTGCCCATGTCAGGAAAGGCGGGCGCGCCCTTGCTCCAGCCGTCGTCGATGACGCTGAAGGGGCGGATGCGATTTCCCTGCGAGAGCGAGGCAATCAGGTCGGTGTCGCGGAGGATCTGCTCGGCCGTGTTGTTGCCATAGGCGTAGTACCAGTCGTTGGTGCCGTACATCGGCTCGAAGCTCAGGGCGGGCTTTGAGCACATCTGTTTGCAGAAGCTGTGAATCGCGGCCGGGGCGGCTTCACCGGTGTGGCCT
>CAZZZQ010000555.1:0-2928 GCA_964658405.1 uncultured Sphingomonas sp. | reverse complement strand
ATCAGCTGCTGGCCGAGGCCGGGAATGATCGACGCAAAATCAACGTTCGAGTTCTGCGGTGTGCGATAGATCGGCAGGTGAAAGAAGGAGGCGTTCGTATCCATCAGAAGCGACGGGGAGAACGTGTGCGTCCAGCCGGCGATGATGTTCAGGTTATGCTCGCCGTCGGCAGAGTTTCCGCCCTGTTTGCTCGAGGCTCCAACGGTAGGATTCGGGCCGTAGAACGCGCGAAGAATCGTCCCGTGGATATGATCCTTCTCGCTCAGCTTGTGATCAAGCCGGATCGAGTACCGTGACGCCTGGCTGGTGTACGGAATCAGCTCGACCGTATTCGTACCCGTCCCTGCCTGGGTGGGCAGAGGGAAGAGCAGGCTCTGCAGCTGAAGGTCGACACCGCTCTGCCGGCCCGCAGGGATGACATTGCCCGCAAATCGTGCGCCGGTCAGAGGATCGACAAGCGGTGTCGTAATTTCGGTGAAGATACCCTGCCGCTCGAGCGTAGTCGGCTGCTGGCTGCTGACCAGTGACGACTGCGTCAGGTGGTAGCCCTCGTAGCTGAAGAAGAAGAAGGAGCGATCGCGTCCGTCGTACAGCTTCGGGATGAAGATCGGTCCGGAGACGTTTCCGCCGTACTCGTTACGCTGGTAGGGCGGGCGAACCTTCGCACCGGCGAAGTAGCTCTTGGCCGAGGTGCCCTTCCCGCGATTGAACTCCAACAGTTCGCCGTGCAGCTTGTTGGTGCCACCCTGGCTGACCACGATGACCTGCGCCGGCTGGTTGAACTCCGCCGACGCGCCGGTCGTGATTACCTTGAACTCCGCGATAGCGTCGAGCGGCGGAACCTCAGCCTCGCCGCGCTGCAGCGAAACCTCCATGTTGGTGACGCCGTCGAGCGAGAAGCCCGTGCTGCCGTACGAGTTACGCGAGCCGGTCCCGATGGCAACCGTGACGCCGCGGACGGCGAGTTGATCCTGTGCCGGTGTTCCCTGCACGCCCGGGGCCAGCGCAAGCAGGCCGACCACGCTCAGGCGACCGTTGAGCGGCGTGTTCTGAATCGTCTGGGCGTCGATGACCAGTCCGACCGAAGAATCCTCCGTCTGGATGATCGGGCTCTGGCTGGTGACGGTGACCGTCTGCTGCTCCGATCCGATCTCGAGCTTCGCATCGACCTGGGCCGTCTGGTCGATCGCCAGGGTGATTCCGTTCTGCTGATACGACTTGAAGCTGGTCTGATCCACCTTCACCGAGTAATGTCCCGGGGCAAGCTGCAGGACCCTGTAGCTTCCGTTGTCGGAGCTGGTCACGGTGTGGATGGAGTTGGTCTCCACCTCAACGATGGTCACGGTCGCACCCGCGATCGTCGCGCCACTAGCATCCGTAACAATTCCGGTGACCGATCCCGTGATGCCCTGCGCGAACGATGCAAGCGGGCTGACCAGCGCGAGCAGGACGGCGCAGGCTGCCGCGGCGAGATGCCTGGATTTAAAGAAGGAGGCGGCCCGGGCAGCGATGGGGTGAGCCGGGTGGATTGAACAGGCTTTCAGTCGTAAATCCATTCGTCATGGCCTCGTAAGTTGAAAAGAGATAAGGACAGCGACTTGATGCGTCGCTTTTAAAAACATAAGAAGTGGTATGCGTGAAGTATTCGGTCAAGCGAATCGGGAAACAAGTATTTTCACGGTATAGACGTGTGCTTTCACAGTGAAACGACTCAATCCAAAGGACTTCCTATGAGGATGATCGGCGGTCCAGTACCCACACCGGCACAAAACACACCAGTACAAACAGCACCGCATAGCTCAGTGCAGCCACGTTCTGGTTCGGGATGATGGCAGCCAGGGGGCTGTACAGCCATTGCTGGACCGAGACGGTCGACCCGGGCAGATGCGGGATGTGCAGCAGCTCCGCCACCAGCTCTGAGAACACGTACGCCGTCAGGGCGTGCCTGCCGAACGCCATCGCCGGGTAGACCCAGCGGCGGGCGGCCTGCCGTACATCGAGCAGCCAGTAGCAGAACGCCAGCGTAAGCAGGCTCGTCCCACCCGTCCAGAGCACAAACGAGCTGGTCCACAGGCGCTTGTTCAGCGGGAACCAGTGGCTCCAGAGCGCACCGGCGGCGAGGCAGGCGACGCTGGCCAGCAGAAGTCCGCGAGCCGTCTCCACCCGTGGCCGCGGACGCCGGATCCAGACCCCCGTCAGCACCCCGAGCAGCGTGCTCCCCAGCGCCGGAACCGAGCTGAGCAGGCCTTCGGGGTCATAAAAGCCATGGTGATAGAGGTGCGCCACCGGCACCAGGTGCCGATCGAGCCACGCAGGAAGATTCGCGTAGGGATCAAGGAACTGCGCCGCCGGAATCCCCGGGACCGGAGCCCACCGCAGCAGGATCCAGTAGCCCACCAGGATCGAAGCGCAGACGATCGCAATCGTCCGGGTCCTCGTCCACAGCAGAAACACCGTAACCGCGAGGTAGCAGATAGCAATCCGCTGCAGCACGCCGTAGATCCGCAGGTTTGGCAGCGAGAAGAGCGGAAAGGTGTTGATCAGCAAGCCCAGCGCGAAGATCGTCGCGGCACGCTTGGTGGCCGCGCGCAGGATATTCAGCTTCCGCACACCCGCACGCAGGCGGCCGCTCAGCGCAAAGACGCTCGACAGTCCCACCATGAAGAGGAAGCAGGGGAAGACCAGATCCGCCAGCGTGCAGCCGTTCCAGCGGGAGTGTGCCAGCAGCGAATAGGTGTGCGCACTGTCCCCGCTGGTGTTCACAAGAATCATCAGGGCAACGGTCAGCCCGCGCAGCATATCGAGCGACTGCAGCCGCGGGGCCGACCCCCTGATCCCCGGGACGTCCGGTAAAGCACCATCAGCCGCCATTGAGATCTCCGTCTCTTCCTGCAGGCTATGGTGCCTGTACCGGGGAGACCGCCGCAC
>CAZZZQ010000554.1:0-2935 GCA_964658405.1 uncultured Sphingomonas sp. | reverse complement strand
TGCGATGATGAGCGACCATCTTTCGCTGCTGCGGCGCTGGTACTACCGGCCTGAGAAGCAGCGGACGGGTGAGATCTTCTTCCCCAATGCGGATGGAAGCTGGCCACTGCGAAGGATTCTGCGCGGTGCGGCACGCATGGTCCTGGGGGAGCCGACGGCGATGGCCGAGACCCAGCGCGACCAGGTGAAGGCAGCCAAGGTGCGGATTCTGCATGAGGGCAGGCCTGATGTGGAGCGTGCCGTGCCGGTCGTCCAGAAGGCACCTCCGCAGACCTTTACGACCCGTCGGCTGGTTCCGGACGTACCGTCCGAGGAGCCTGAGACGGACCCGACCCGCTGATACACTTTGACCAGCGGGATCGCTTGAGCCAAGAGCGCCCGCACCCCTGAACCGAGGCTGAATCTACCGTGATCGAACTGGCTTTTTCTATTCTTGCGTCGGACTTTGCGCACCTGGCGGACGAGGTTGCGGCGGCGGAGCGTGGCGGCGGAACGATCGTCCACGTCGACGTGATGGACGGGCATTTTGTCCCGAATATCACCTTTGGACCGCCGATGGTGAAGGCGCTGCGCCCGGTTACGAAGCTTCCGCTGGACTGTCACCTGATGATCGAGAATCCTGATGCGTTCATTGCGGAGTTCGCCGAGGCAGGCGCCGATATGATCAGCGTCCACCAGGAGGTCTGTCGCCACCTGCACCGGACGCTGCAGCTGATTGAGCAGCATGGCATGAAGCCGGCGGTGGTGATCAACCCGGCGACCCCGGTTGATTCGCTGATCGAGATTCTTCCGATGGTTCACCACATCCTGGTGATGAGCGTTAACCCGGGGTTCGGCGGGCAGAAGTTCCTCCCGCTGGCGCTCGACAAGATCTCGTACCTGGCTGAGTTGCGTGAGGCGATGGGCCTGAACTTCAGGATTGAAGTCGACGGCGGCGTTGCTCACGAGACCGTGGCCCAGGTCGTCCAAGCAGGTGCGGATATGCTGGTGGCCGGCTCCGCCGTGTTCAATCCGGGGAAGACCGAGCAGAATGCGCGGGAGCTGCTGGCAGCCGCCCGGGCAGCCCTCCAGACACAGGACTGAAGTAAGGATTTAGAATAAAGCAAGCCTGGGCGCCGATGCGGACGCGAGGCGATTGGGGTAGATCGACTGATGACGAAGCATTCCTTTTTTCCTAGCGTGCGCGCGAGCCTTCTGGCCGGAGTTGCAGTAGCGGCCCTGCTCACCGTAGGCGTCAGCGCCCACGCGCAAGCGACCGAGTCGAACCCAGCGCCAGCCGCGACCACCGCCCAGCAGCCGCAGGAGGGCACGCTCAACTCGAATCCCGCGCTCGTCCCTGAGAAGAAGGTCAAGCTCACCAAGGAAGAGAAGCGCGAGTCGAAGGTGATCCAGTCCAAGGACACCAAGAAACAGCTGCGGAAGGACAAGAAGGCGAACCCGCTGATCGGTCAGGATGCAACGCTGCCGGATAAGCAGCTCTTCGACAAGGCACTCGACGCCAGCAAGCGCGGCCACTTTGACGTTGCCCGGCTCGATCTGCAGACCCTGCTGAACACCTATCCCGACTCGCAGTACCAGATGCGCGCCAAGCTGGCGATCGCCGACTCCTGGTACAAGGAGGGTGGCACCGCTGCCCTGACGCAGGCGGAGAGCGAGTACAAGGACTTTATTACCTTCTTCCCGAATGCTCCGGAGGCCGCAGAGGCCCAGATGCGCGTGGGCGATATTTACTTCCGCCAGATGGACAAGCCGGACCGCGACTACGCGAAGTCCCGCCACGCCGAGGAAGAGTATCGCCTGATGCTGCAGCAGTTCCCCGAGTCGACCCTGGTTCCGGCGGCGCAGCAGCGGCTGCGTGAGGTCCAGGAGGTGATGGCGACGCGCGAGAGCAATATCGCTGCGTTCTACGGGACGCACGCCAACTGGCCCGCGACGATCGCTCGCTACCAGACGGTCATCGACACCTATCCGCTGTACAGCCACATGGACGACACGTTGATCGGTCTCGGCGATGCCTACGCATCGGAGGCTCGCTACGTTCGTACCCTGAATCTGCCTGAGGCTGGCAAAGCCCGGCTGGAGAAGGTCTACGACGACCAGGCTTCGGCTGCGTACCGTAAGGTAGTGCTCGAGCACTCGGCCTCGCCTCACGTTGAGGATGCGAAGGATCGCCTCGCTGCGATGAACCTTCCCATTCCGGTTCCGACTCCCGAGCAGGTTGCCGCAAGCGTTGCGCTTGAGAACAGCCGTTCCCAGTACAAGCTGACCGATCGTGTTGGTCTCTTCCTCTTCCGCAAGGCGGACGTGGTGCAGGCAGCGCGTCTGGGTGACCCGACCCTGACCGACCCCAAGCCTACCCTCGCACCGACGGTTACCCGCCAGGTGGTTTCGGACTTCAACACTGCGCTGAACCCCAGCGCAGCCGTCGCGAAGCCGATTGCACAGCCGGTGATCAACGATGCGGCTGCAGCGCCTGATACGGCAGCGGCCCCGACGGCTCCGGCCGCTCCTCTTGCATTGCAGGAGGTTCCAACGGCTGAGAGCGGAACGAGCGCGTCCTCCGCGGTCATGACTGCGGTTCCTGGCACGGCAAGCGGTGGATCGGGCAGCAACGTGACCGGACCTTCGATGGGCGTCGAGATTGTCTCGCCGAACGCAGCCCGTGCGGTAGATGACAACGGTGGACTGAAGCCGGTTGCTCCGCCGAACTCGGCTCCGCTTCCTGCGATTGAGCATGGCGTAGCGGCTCCGGATGCTGTGAACGAGATCAATCCAGCGGCTCAGCCTGCTGCCCAGGCTCCCCCGGCAAACGGCAAGAAGGTGAAGCCGGAGTTCGATAAGAGCGAAGAGTCCTCCAGCAAGCACAAGAAGAAGAAGGGCATCAGCAAGATCAACCCGTTCTAGATCGACTGGAACGCACAAAGGGGAAGCAGCT
>CAZZZQ010000553.1:0-2936 GCA_964658405.1 uncultured Sphingomonas sp. | reverse complement strand
CGGGGGAGGAAAGTCCGAACTCCGCAGGGCAGTGTGCCGGATAACGTCCGGGACGGAGGTTTCAAGACCTCTGGACGGCCAGTGCAACAGAGAATGAACCGCCATCTGCTGACGATCTGCGTAAGCGGTTCGTGTTTGCGGCAGGTGGTAAGGGTGAAAAGGTGCGGTAAGAGCGCACCGCGTCCGGCGTAAGTCGTACGGCAGGGTAAACCCCACACGGAGCAAGACCAAATAGGCAGGGAATCGCCCGCTCCTCTCCAGGCGGACGTACGCGTATCGGCCCGATGCGCCCAGGCGGAGAGATTTGCCGCTCGCAAGAGCCGGCAAGAGCCAAAACCTGCGGGTAGGTTGCTGGAGCGCCGTAGTAATGCGGCGCCTAGAGGAATGATCGTCTAAAACAAAATTCGGCTTACGGGCCGTCTGCAGACCATAACCCCGGAGGTGCCTACGCACCTCCGGGGTTACTTTTTTCATTTGATGATTGCGCCGGAGCGGTATTAGCTGTTACGAATAGAGCACTTAAGTACACATTCGCTGCGCTCATCCGATGGTTGCCAACCCCACGTTGGACGATAACGAGGGCTCCTGATGCACGGTTCGTACAACCACATACTCGTTGCTGTCTCCCTCGTGGTCGCGATGCTGGCCTCGTATACCGCGATGGACATTACTGCGCGGATCCATTCCCTGAAGGCTGCCGGCTCGAAACGGTTCGGCTGGCTGCTTGGCGGCGCGATCGTGATGGGAATCGGCATCTGGTCGATGCACTTCATCGGCATGCTGGCCTTCAACATGCCCATCCCGCTCAGCTATGACCTTTCGATTACTTTTATCTCTCTGCTGATCGCCGTCGCACTCTCCTTCTTTGCGCTGAGCGTCATCAGCCGCGAGACGCTCAGCCACGCCCGCCTCGCGCTGGGCGGGGTCGTCATGGGGAGCGCCATCGCAGCGATGCACTACACCGGCATGGCCGCGCTGCGGATGCGACCGTCGGTCACCTATGAGCCACGCCTCTTCGCGCTGTCCATCGTGATCGCCATCTCCGCGGCCTGGACGGCGCTGGGGATCGCGCCGCTCCTGGTCGACGACCAGACGCATCGCGTCCTCTTCAAACGCTGCGGGGCGGGCCTCGTCATGGGGGTCGCGATCGCCGGCATGCACTACACCGGCATGCGGGCGGCGATCTTCAGCGCAAACGCAATGTCCGATAACGCCTCCGTCGTCAATACGAACTGGCTGGCTTCGACGGTCGCGTGGGTGACCCTCGTGATGCTGGTGGGAACGCTCGTCTTTTCGAGGATTGATCGCGGCTTCGAGAGCGCATCGGGCGTGATGCAGGCGTCGCTGAAGGATGCAAACCAGCAGCTGATGGTCCTTTCGACGCGCGACCCGCTGACTGAGCTTGCGAACCGTTCCGCGCTGCTCCGGCGCATGGAGGAGATGATCCTGCGGGCCGAGGCCACGGGCCGGCTCTTCACCGTGATGTTCACCGATCTGGACAGCTTCAAGACGATCAACGACTCGCTTGGCCGGGCGGTGGGCGACGAGCTGCTCATCGATTTTGCGAATCATCTGAGGGCCTGCGTGCGCCGCGACGACCTGGTTGGACGCCTGGGCGGGGACGAATTCGTCGTTCTGCTGGACGGACTTGGGACTCCCGACGATGTCAGCCCTATCGCCCGCGACATTCTCCGCCGCATGCAGCAGACGGTTGTGCTGCGCGGAACGTCGCTGCGCCTCACGGCCTCGATCGGCCTGGCCTCCTACCCGCAGGATGGCCGGCTCCCTGAGGAGCTGCTCCGCCACGCCGACATGGCGATGCACGATGCCAAGCATAACGGCAAAAATACGTATCGCTTCTACGACTTTGAGATGAGTAAGGCAGCCGCACGGACGGAGCTGATCTACCGGGCGCTCGCGAGCGCGTCCGAGCGGAAGGAGATGAGTGTTCACTTCCAGCCCAAGTTCAACGGCGGGAGCGGGGAGCTGATCGGCGCCGAGGCCCTCATCCGCTGGAAGCACCCGGAGCTGGGCAATATTCCGCCGCTCGAGTTCATTCCACTCGCCGAGAGCACCGGCCAGATTGTCGGGATCGGCAACTGGGTGATCCGGGAGGTCTGCCGCCACATCAACGACTGGGATGAGGCCGGTCTTCCTCCGACCCGGATCGCCATCAATCTTTCCCCGGAGCAGCTCTGCTCGCCGGACTATATCGAAGACGTCCTGGCCATCGTCCGGGCCTCCGGCGTCTCGCCCGGCCGCATCCTGTTCGAGATCACGGAGACGGTCGCGATGCGCGACGCGGAGCTCTCCGCAGAGGTGCTCCACGCCTTCGAGCGGGCCGGCTTCGATATCGCGATCGACGACTTCGGGACCGGATACTCCAGCCTCGCGTACCTGCAGCAGTTTCGCGTCAAGCAGCTGAAGATCGACCGCTTCTTCGTGAACGGGCTCGACAGCAACGGGGCCGAGGGGCTCGCCATCGTCTCCGCCATCATCGCCATGGCGCATTCGCTGAATATGAGCGTCGTCGCGGAGGGCGTCGAGACCCAGAGCCAGCTGCAGAAGCTGCAGGATCTGAAGTGCGACGAGCTACAGGGGTACTACCTCGGGATGCCGCAGAACGCCGAAGAGTTTGCAGAGCTCGTCCGCCGCCGTCACGCCATCTACGTCGGCTGACCCGGGCGAGCATCAACACCCTGCCGGGCCGTACAATCTCGGCCATGAGTGACTTCAAGGTTGGCGACGTGGTGCGGCTGAAATCCGGTGGTCCGAAGATGACGATCAGCGAGCGGGAGGACGACCGCGCCCACTGCAGCTGGTTCGCGGGTGAAGAGCCGAAGAGGAGCTGGTTCGACCTCGCCATCCTCGAACCGGCCGACCATGTGGTTTCTGATCCGGAGACGCCGCTGTGGGCTCGCCAGTTTGACCCTGAG
>CAZZZQ010000552.1:0-2943 GCA_964658405.1 uncultured Sphingomonas sp. | reverse complement strand
AGGTGAACGGCTGCTTCAGGCCGACGTTGGTCAGGATCAGGCTGGGAATCTCGAAGTCGAGTGGAATCTTGCCCGGCTTGCGGGTCTCGATCAGAACCTTCAGGTCGGTAAAGACGATCCGGTCGACCAGGATCGCCTCGCGAGGCTGCCCCCGGCGTGTCGGGTCGTCCGGCATCAGCGGCCCACGATCCTCTCTGGGCGGGATACGCAGCTCGGCCCCCTGGACCTGTACGGTCACAACGCGCATCGTCGGCTCGAGCAGCTGGCGCAGCCCGGTGCGGAACTGGAAGGAGCGGACGCTGAGCATCGGCGGCGCGTTGGGGTCGGCATCCGGCCGTGTCGGCCCGGCAATAAAGCGGATGCGCAGGCCGGAGCCGTTGACGGCCAGCCCGCTCAGGAACGAGATATGCAGATCGTCGAGCTCGACCGGGCTGTGGAAGCGGTTCGAGAGCGTCTCGACCACGCGCGCACGCAACATCGGCTCGGCGCGGTGGGCGATCCATGCCAGCGCCGCGATGACGCAGACGAGCCCAAACAGGATCGCCGCCGCGCTACCGGTCAGCAGACGGGAGCGCCACCACGGTCGTACGGGCGAATGGCGATTCGTCTTCTCCTGGGATACATCCTTCAAGGCCGGCTCCGTGTCTCTCAATGCTCTCAGCTATCGACCAGACGTGCGCAAAACAGATGCGATAGCGGCATGGTGCGAAAATGGAGATATGCTCCAACTCTCTGCCGCCGGAAAACGCTTCGGCCCCAAGCTGCTCTTTGAAGATGCAAACTGGCTCATCACGCCGGACGAACGCACCGGCCTCGTCGGTGGCAATGGAACGGGTAAGTCGACCCTGCTGAAGGTCATCGCCGGTGTCGAGTCGCTGGACTACGGCGGCATCACGCGGGTCAAAGGAATGACGCTCGGCTACCTCCCACAGGACGGCCTGGCGCTCCGCGGCAAGACGGTGTTCGACGAGTGCCTCTCCGTCTTCGACCATCTGCACGCGATGGAGGCCGAGGGGATCGAGCTGACGACTATCCTGTCCGAGGCCGACCCGAAGTCAAAGGAGTACAAGGCGGCGGCGGAGCGGTACTCCGATATCGCCGACCAGCTGCACCTGCACGACATCTACACGCTCGATTCGCAGGTGGGCGCGGTGCTCGGCGGGCTGGGGTTCTCGAAGGAGGACTGGAGCCGCAATACGGAGGAGTTCTCCGGCGGCTGGCAGATGCGCATCGCGCTCGCCAAGCTGCTGCTGCAGAAGCCGTCGCTCCTGCTGCTGGACGAGCCGACCAACCATCTCGATCTCGAGTCGCGCAACTGGCTCGAGAACTACCTCCACGACTATCCGAACGCCTTCATCCTGATCTCGCATGATCGCTACTTCCTCGACGTGACGGTCAACAAGACGGTCGAGCTGTGGAACAAGCGGATGCACACGTACCACGGCAACTACGAGAAGTACGTCACGCAGAAGGAAGAGCGGCGCACGCAGCTGGTGAACAGCTACAAGAATCAGCGCGACCGCATCGAGGCGCTTGAGGCCTTTATCAACCGCTTCCGCGCGCAGGCGACGAAGGCCAAGCAGGTCCAGAGCCGCATCAAGGAGCTTGAGAAGATTGAGCGGATCGAGATCCCGGAGGACGAGGCGACGATCCACTTCAGCATCCCGCAGCCGCCTGCCTCGGGCCGCACCGTGATCGACGTCCAGCACCTGACGAAGATCTACGAGCCGAAGCGGATCCTCGAGGATGTCAGCTTCACCATCGATCGCGGCGACCGCATCGCGCTGGTCGGGGCGAACGGCGCCGGAAAGTCGACGCTGATCCGCATGCTCGCCGGTCTTGAAGACCCCACCAGCGGCGAGATCAAGCTGGGCCACAACGTCCTCGCGGACTACTTCGCGCAGGATCAGTACAAGGTGCTCGACCCGAACGCGAAGATGCTGGACGATATCAGCGGCATTGCGCCGAAGGTCGCCCAGACGGAGCTGCGCAGCCTGCTCGGCTGCTTCATGTTCTCGGGCGAGGATGTCTTCAAGCCGCTCGGCGTGCTCTCGGGTGGAGAGCGCAACCGGTATGCCATGGCGAAGATGCTCGTCTCACCGGCAAACATGCTGCTGCTGGACGAGCCGACGAACCACCTGGATCTGCGGGCGAAGGACGTCCTGCTCGACGCCATCCGGAACTTTACCGGGACGGTGCTCTTCGTCTCGCACGATCGCTACTTTATCGATGGGCTGGCGACGCGCGTCTTCGAGGTGGAGGATCGCCGCGTCCATATCTACCCCGGCAACTACGAGGACTATCTCTGGCGGAAGCAGGGCGGACCGGAGAAGGTGAGCGTCTCGCTGAGCCAGTCAGTGACGCATGCTGTGCCTGTCGCGGTTGCTGAGCCGGTGGTGCAGGCTGCCCCGGCCAAGCCGCCGGTGAAACGGCTGAATCCGATCAAGCTGCGTCAGCTTGAGGAGCGGCTGCAGTTTGTAGAGGCTGAGATTCCGCGGGCGGAGTCGACGATTGCGGCGGCGGAGGAGAGCCTGGGGATGTTTGTGTCGGCGCAGGACTCGCAGCGGATTGCGGCAGAGCTGGATGGATTGCGGCAGGGAAGGGCGAAGCTGCTGGAGGAGTGGGAGGAGCTGGCACTGGCGCTCGAGGAGCAGGAGGCCGCGGTCTAGCTCGGTGGGCGGCAACACGCGAAGCGTCCAAAACCCCACGAAGTGGCGCCCGCCCGGCGTCAAGGCGCACCTAACGCCCTTCGCGAAGCCGAGCCGCCAGCCGCTCCGGCAAGCCCGCCATCAGGATCCGTCCCTGTGAAGCAGTCAGGTCATAAGGCACCCGATAGAACTTGATCTCGAGCGCCTCCGAGTCATAGATCGCGTAGGCCGCTCGCCAGTCGGCGTCGCGCGGCTGGCCGACCGACCCGGGATTGATCAGGTGACGCATCCCAGG
>CAZZZQ010000551.1:0-2949 GCA_964658405.1 uncultured Sphingomonas sp. | reverse complement strand
GCCGTTCCCATGACCGCGTAGCCCATGCCGGCCATCGTCGTTTTGACGTCGGCGAAGTCGCGATTGATGACGCCGGGGATGGTGATGATGTCCGAGATACCCTGCACGCCCTGCCGCAGAACGTCGTCGGCGATCCGGAAGGACTCGAAGAAGCCTGCATCCTTGGCGACGGCAAGCAGCTTTTCGTTCGGGATCACGATGAGTGTGTCGACGGACTCGAGCAGCTCCTGCATGCCGCGCTCGGCCTGCATCATGCGGCGCTTGCCTTCGAAGGCGAAGGGCCGCGTGACCACGGCGACGGTCAGTGCGCCCATCTCGCTGGCGAGCGAGGCGATGACCGGGGCTGCGCCGGTGCCGGTGCCTCCGCCCAGTCCGGCGGTGACGAAGACCATGTCTGCGCCTTCGAGCGCTTCGATGATCTTGTCGGAGTCTTCAAGCGCGGCGCGGCGGCCTACGTCAGGGTTCGACCCGGCTCCGAGGCCGCTGGTCAGCTTGACGCCGAGCTGCAGCTTGACCGAGGCGTTCGAGACCTGGAGGGCCTGCGCGTCCGTATTCGCGGCGATAAATTCCACGCCCTCGAGGTGTGCGGCAATCATGCGATTGACGGCGTTATTGCCCCCGCCGCCGACACCGATGACCTTGATGCGCGCACCCGTCGGAATGTCGTCTTGATAGTGGATGCGGAGGTCGTCGTTGGGCGGATTACTCATGGTCGCAGCTCCTTGCGAGGCTTCTTGTTTCGAATCAGTCGTCAGGTCAATTCTGACACTTGAAACGTCGGTGCAAAAATCAGCTTTCCCGATGGAACCACGCTTGGTTCGCGCAAGTACGGGTTTGTGTCCTGTTCAGTACCAATTCATGCTTCAGCGGCCCAAAATGGCTGTCGATCTCCCTGTATATCGATAGATCGCGCACTCCTCGTCACCGGTCGAGCCGTACTCTTTCTGCTGGGCGATGGCGGCCAGATCGGCGACGTGATCCTCGGGTGACATGGCGACCGGGCCGGACCAGAGGCGCGCGAACGCAGGGTTGCCGTCGAGCACGCTGGCGCACTCGGCGTTGACGTAGAGGATGTCGAGCTGGCCGGGCCGCTTTGCGAACTGCGTCTCGATCCGGCGCAGCAGAGCGCGAAGGACCGGGGCCTCGAAGGGGTGGAAGAGGAAGAGCAGCGCGGGGGTTCGTGGCAGGTCGAACTCGAGCGCATCCTGTTCGAAGAGGCGAATCGACGCGATGGGATCAGCGGTCGGATCGGCTGCGTGTGCGGCGATCCAGAGGTCGAGATTCTGCTGGGCGATATCAGCCATTGCGGGGTTGAGCTCGATCCCGATGACCTGCCGGAAGGGCAACTCGCTGGCGACCAGCATGGCGCGGCCCTTGCCGGCGCCGATATCGACGAAGGTGTACTTGCCGATCGGCTCCGGCGGCGGGGTCGCGCGCCAGGTGTCGATCAGGGTCCGCAGGATGCTGGGCGCGACGCCGTAGTAGGCGGTGACGTGCGTGTCGTTCGCATGACCGGTGACGAGGTGGCTGGCCGGGACGAGGCCGCTAGTATTGACGCCGTGCGCAAGATCAAAGGGGTGAATCGGCTGGTCGGTCCTGCGGAGCAGGTCGCGCGCCCGGGGCTTCGGACCGACAATGCGGATGCGGGAGGGGGGCATCAGCGGATCTGCACCAGGGTCGGGTTGCCGTCGAGGCCGAGGATCCGGCGGCCAGCGGAGGTGATGCTCTGCGGGGTCCATGCAGGCGAAGGGACGATGGTGACGGTCGTTCGGCTGACCGTTTCGAGGCCGGCAAGCCGGTTGGCGATCTGGGCCTTCAGGATCGCCTGTGCGTCATCCGTCGAAGTAGCAGGCGTCAGGGCGATGGCAATAAGGTGCTTTTGCGGGACGCCGGGGATGCCCCGGCCGGGGGCGGCAAGGTCCTGCTCGACCGCAATCGACTTCAGCAGGCCGAGATCGACGATGTTGCAGGGGATCTCCGGGTCGTAGCAGTCGCGCAGCGCAGCTCGGATCTCCTCTTCGGTCAGCATGGTCAGTTCTTGCGCGTGGTCAGGTACTGGGCGAGTGCCTTGAGCGGCGTGGCGGACTCGCCGAAGGGCTCGAGCGCCTCGAACGCGTCGGCGATGAGCTGGTCGGCGTCCCGGATGGACTGGTCAATTCCATACACGGCGGGCCACGTAGCCTTGATGCTGGCCGCATCCTTGCCGGCGGTCTTGCCAAGCTGGGCGGAGTCCTGCGTCATGTCGAGGACGTCATCGACGATCTGGAAGGCGAGGCCGGCCTTTTCGCCAAAGGTGCGAAGGCGCGTGATGGTGTCGGCGTGGGCTCCTGCGGCACCGGCCCCAAGCAGGCCGCCGGCCACGATGCTGACCGTGATCAGCGCACCCGTTTTGGCGCGGTGGATGGCTTCGACGAGCTCGGCGGTGGACTGCTTGCCTTCGGATTCGATATCGACCACCTGGCCGCCGATCATGCCGGGGGGCAGGTTGCTGTGGGCTCCAACGCCAGTTCCGATGGCGAGCGAGACCTCGCGAAGAATGTCGACGGTCGTCTCAGCGGGGCAGGGCAGAGCGGCGAGGGTCTGGAAGGCCAGCGTCTGGAGCGCGTCGCCGGCGAGGATGGCGATCGCCTCGCCGAAGACGACGTGGCAGGTGGGCTGGCCGCGGCGGAGATCGTCGTTGTCGAGCGCGGGGAGATCGTCGTGGATCAGCGAATAGGTGTGGATCATCTCCAGCGCGGCGCCGAGTTCAGCCGCACCCGCGGGGATGCCGTCACCCCCTGCCACCATGCGTGCAGCCTCCATGCAGAGGACCGGCCGAAGGCGTTTGCCCCCGGCAAAGGTGCTGTGGCGCATGGCACGGTGGATCGAGTGGGGAAGGGTCTCCGGACCGGGCAGGAGGCGTTCGAGGGCGGCGTCGGTCAGGGCTGCGCCGGTCGTAAGCAGGTGTTT
>CAZZZQ010000550.1:0-2955 GCA_964658405.1 uncultured Sphingomonas sp. | reverse complement strand
CTTGAG
Source organism: uncultured Sphingomonas sp. (assembly GCA_964658405.1). Classification (GTDB taxonomy): domain Bacteria; phylum Acidobacteriota; class Terriglobia; order Terriglobales; family Acidobacteriaceae; genus Edaphobacter. Next base: position 2,949 of record CAZZZQ010000550.1, on the reverse strand, counting down.
GATGCCCTTTTCGACCAGCACCGTCCGGCGCGAGGGAAGCCCCTCCCCGTCAAACGGCGAGGTTCCGAAGCCGCCGACCCGCAGCCCATTCTCATCGAAGACCATCGTGCCGTCATCGACGACCGTGATGTTCTCCCCGGCAACCCGCTCGCCGAGCTTGCCCGCGAAGAAGGTCGCATGTCTATAGATAGCGTCGCCATTTGCGGCGTCGAAGATATTGCCCATGATCGACCGGGCTATCTCGGGTGAAAACACCACCGGAGCCCGCTGGGTCTTGACCTGCCGCGCACCCAGCCGCCGCAGGGTCCGTTGCGCAGCGATCCGGCCAATCTCCTCCGGCGACTCCAGCCGCTTTGTCGTCCGAGCGCTCGAGTACCAGTAGTTCCGCTGCATGCCACCCTTCTCATCGGTGGCAATGGGGCCTGCGGAGAAGCCGCAGTAGCTGCGCCGGTACTCGCCCGTAAAGCCGCGGGAGTTCATCAGGATCTTGTGCGAAGAAGCGGTATCGAAGTCGCCGCCACCGGAGTTGTTGATGCGCGGGTCATACGCCATCGCCGCCGCCTCGGCCCGGCGTGCAATCTCGATCCGCTCGGCCGGGGGCATCTCGTTCACATCGTTGAAGAAGAGCGCCAGATCCTGATCCAGCTTGCCGAAGGCATTCTGCTCGGGGAGCCCCGCAAAGGGGTCTTCGCTGGTGATCTTCGCCAGCTCCACCGCCCCAGACACCAGACGATCGATCGAATCAGCTGAAAAGTCAGAGGACGAGGTGCTGGCCGTCCGCTTGCCCATGAAGACCCGCAGCCCGATCGCCCGGGACCCCGACTCCTTCAGCATCTCCACTTCGCCAAGCCGGACACGGGTCGAGAACTCATCGCCCTCATAGACAACGGCCTCGGCGTCCGTCGCTCCAGCCTTGAGGGCTTTTGCCAGGACATCCGAGGCCAGTTGGTGAAGATCAGAGGCGGCAGGTGCAGCAACAATCGTGGACAAGCCTAAACTCCTTGAAATGAACGCGGCTGAATCGAGCAGCGAGCCCGTGCTCTACCGGACAGGTGTGCCGGAGATGCGCGGCTCGCGGCCGTCGGTCGAGCTGCGGAAGTGAATGCCGCTGGGACAATACTCGGAGTCCGTGCGGGACTTGTGCTTTACGTGGCGGATCGCACCATCGACAAGGGTCCGGACGTTCAGCTTGACCGAGCCATAGCAGTCCTTGCAGCGAAACTCGGTGTCGCTGTCTTCCAGCGCTTCCATGACCGTCTTCAGCTTCCAGAATGGCTCATAGCCACCTGCGGCACGAATCCGACGACGCTTTACCTGACACTCGTAGATCATCTCTCGTTCAGCAGCCATCGTGAACCCCCGTACGTGCGTAACTCTATTGGTGCGTGAGCAGTGCTGTCTGATGTGGTGCGGATGATACCAGTGTACCTGATCGCGGTCCGGGACCTACTCGACCGGGTGTTCTGAGGTCTTCGGCTCGCGCCCGTCCGTTGCCTTCTTGAACAGAAGGCCGCCGGCGCAATACTCGGAGTCTTCTGGCAATTTGTGCTCGACATACGGCACGGTCGTTGCCTTGCCGTTGCGTCCAAGCAGCTTGACCGCTCCGTAGCAGTCCTTGCAGCGGAACTCGGTGTCGCTATCGGTCAGTGCCACGGCGACGCTCTTTACCTTCCAGAAGGGCTCGTAACCGCCGCCCTCTTTAACCCGGCGCCGCTTTACCTCGCACTCGTACATCTTTTCGCGTTCGGCTGCCATTATTGTCCTGTTCCTCCGACCGTCATGCGGTCGAGCTTCACTGTGGGCATCCCTACGCCGACCGGAACACTCTGTCCGGCCTTTCCGCAGGTGCCAATTCCTTCGTCGAGCGCAAGGTCGTTTCCAACCATCGAAACGTACTTGAGCGCCTCCGGACCGTTGCCGACCAGCGTCGCGCCCTTGACCGGTCGCGTCACCTTACCGTCCTCGATCATGTACGCTTCGCTCGCCGAGAAGACAAACTTGCCATTCGTAATGTCGACCTGCCCACCACCGAAGGTCACCGCGTAGAGCCCGCGCTTCACGCTCTTGATGATGTCCTCCGGCATGTCATCCCCGTTCAGCATGTAGGTATTCGTCATGCGGGGCATGGGGATATGGTGATAGCTCTCGCGGCGGCCACTGCCCGTGTTCGGCGTTCCCATCAGGCGGGAGTTCAGCTTATCCGAGAGGAAACCCTTCAGGATTCCGTTCTCGATCAGCACCGTCTCCTGCGTCGGGTGGCCCTCGTCGTCCATATTGATAGACCCGCGGCGGTTCGGCATCAGGCCGTTATCAACCACCGTCACCTTGCTGCTCGCCACCTGCTGCCCAATCAGGCCGGCAAACGCGGAGGTCTTCTTCCGGTTGAAGTCAGCCTCGAGCCCATGTCCGACTGCCTCATGCAGCAGAACGCCGGGCCAGCCGGGTCCAAGCACCACCGGCATCTCGCCGGCAGGAGCGTCGATCGCTCCAAGCTGCAGGATCGCTGTCCGTGCCGCCTCACGGCCAAAGTGTTCGGGGCTCTTCTCCAGCTCGAAGAAGTCCATGGCGACACGTCCGCCGCCGCCGGAGGTTCCGCGCGCGGTACTGACGCCGTCCTTTGCGATGACGAAGACGTTCAGCCGGGCGAGCGGCTGCGTATCGCTGGCGTAGGTTCCGTCAGACGCGGCGACCAGGATCCGGCGCAGCTCGTCGTTGAAGCCGGCGCGAACCTGCGTGATGCGGGAGTCATAGGCGCGTGCAGCCTTGTCGGCGCGCTGGATCAGGAGCAGCTTCTCGGCGATCTCCGCGTCCGACGTCGCACCGGCAACCGGGTACAGCGAAGGCGTTTCAGTATGGCGGAAGCCGCTCATCAGCTCCTTGGCCGGTCCGCTCGCGATCAGCGCAGCCGTCCGGGCAGCTCGAAGCAGGCGTTCGCTCGAGAGATCATCC
>CAZZZQ010000549.1:0-2958 GCA_964658405.1 uncultured Sphingomonas sp. | reverse complement strand
CACTCTGCCCAGCCCGGCGGAAATCCGCCCACCTGGTAGCCGCCCGGACCGCAGTCCCACGGCTCGGCGATCAGCTTGACCGTTTGCAGAAGGGGGTCCTGCGAGCAAGCCTTCAAAAAACCACTCTTGTTGTCGAAGCCGTTCGGCTCACGCGCAAGGATGGTGCCCAGGTCGAAGCGAAAGCCATCGACGCTAGTGCCCTCGGTCCAATAGCGAAGCGAGTCCATCACCATCTGCAGAACGCGCGGATGGCTGACATTGACCGTATTGCCGGTGCCGGTTTCGTTGATGTAGTAGCGCGACTGGCCAGGCACCAGGCGATAGTAGCTGGCGTTGTCGATGCCCTTGAAGGAGAGCGTCGGCCCCTTCTCATTGCCTTCGGCCGTGTGGTTGTAAACCACGTCGAGAATGACCTCAAGGCCTGCCTCGTGATAGCGGGCGACCATCTCCTTAAATTCCTTCAAGGTGTCGGGCCGGTTCGAGGCGTAACGGGGGTCGGGGGCGAAAAAACCAATGGTGTTGTAGCCCCAGTAGTTCACCATGTCTTTCTCGAGCAGGTTGCTGTCATTCACAAACGTGTGAATCGGCAACAACTCGACGCTGGTGACGCCGAGTGCCTTGATGTAGTCGATGACAGGTTGCGCGGCAAGCCCGGCGTAGGTGCCGCGCAGATGCTCAGGCACATCGTTGCGCAACTTCGTGAAGCCCTTCACGTGCGTCTCGTAGAAGATCGTCTCTTCCCAAGGCACGTGTTTGCGTCCACGAGTTCCGGTGAAGTCGAAGTTGTGGTCGACGACGATGCATTTGGGCACGAACGGTGCTGAATCTCGCTCGTCGAAGGTAAGGTCGTCCATCGACTCCATCGTGTAGCCGAAGATCGCAGGATCCCAAATTACCTCGCCGATATGCGCGTAGGCATAGGGGTCCAATAGCAGCTTGTTGGGGTTAAAGCGATGGCCGTTTTCGGGCTCGTAGGGGCCGTGCACGCGATAACCATAGCGCTGCCCTGGGCCTAACCCGGGGATGTAGCCATGCCATATCTCATTGGTGTGCTCAGGCAGGGTCAGACGCTGCAACTCGCTCTTGCCGTCCTCGGAAAAAAGGCACAATTCAACTTTGGTCGCATTGGCTGAGAAGAGGGCAAAATTGACGCCCTTTCCATCCCAATGGGCGCCCCGATGAAAGGGTGTCCCTTCCTGTACTTCATACTGCACTGCATCTGTCATGCTATTTATCGATCCTGATCTTTCAAGGGTTTAGGCGAAACTGAATGGGAGAACTGCAGGCTTGGATGCAACTTTTGGGCTGTGTTCCACGGCCCGTCAATGAGAGAATACGGCTCTGGCCCCGTAGCTCAGGTGGATAGAGCGACGGTTTCCTAAACCGCAGGTCGCTAGTTCGAATCTAGCCGGGGCCACCAGTAAATCTTTTAAAATGAACAACAGAGGCTAGTAGCGGATTTTGCAAGAGTGCAGGGAAATGCACGAAAAAGCACTTAAAACTGACACCAACTGACCCCGCTAGTGACCCCAGCTGACCTGCAAGGAAGGGAGGCCGCCATCGCGATCTCCGACACACACATCCCGTGCGGATTCCGCATGCCTATGGAGCGCTACTCGATTTGCAGCGGGTGGGCTTCTGTGAAGCGGCGGCCTACTCGGTTCGTCAGCTGCAGGATGACCGTCAGCTGGAGTGAACATCGAGGAAGTCTTTTCTCTACGCATCCGACCCGATGAGGTAGGCGTCCCATCGCCTTTGATCCAACTCTCCACCACGCCAGCGTACTTCGTCCCTGATCTGTTCCCGAAATTCAGGCCGGACATATCGGGGATATAGTGCGTGCCAAGGATATGTGTCGAGCAAAACGATAGCTTCGCCAATCGTCTGAGACATCGATTCGGTGGCATCCCCTTTCTCCATGTCGGCCATTGAAGAAGCCACGTCCTGCGGGTGCATGCCAAGGCTCTTCGCATCGGCGATATCGTCAAGCATCGCAGTTTCGTTGGTGCTTAGCCAGAACAACCACCAGTCACCTTCGCTGTCTCGATTACCGAGCAAGGCAATCGAGCCGCCCTCCGCTTCAACTTCGAGAATGATCGCGCCCTTCAATACAGGGACGGGATCTGGAGCCTCAGGTCGCACAAATGACCAGTGGATGTCGCTATAGGCGTTCGCGAAGGTGAGGCAGTGATGCTGAGCATAACCCCATGGATTTTCTTCCTGCAATTCGAACATCAAGAACTGAACATCCTTCAGTGCTTCGAAGATGATCTTGTGTCTTCCCGGGAAACAAGAGTCCAGAACGATCTCGACGTTGAGGACGCCATTCACAGGTGAGCCTACGACCGCTGTATTAACCCAATGCTCCTGACTCGAGTGAATGGAGCCGTAACACAAGACAAAGTGTTCCTTCCTCTGGTCGACTGGGCCTTCCTCCCAGCCAAGAATCTTAGCAATATGCGTCATAACCTTCCTTGAACGTCCAGAGCGGCCCTTACAAGATTGCGGGTAATGAGTGCCAGGACGGAAATTCTTCGTCGCTGAGCGCGTTCCTTAAGTAACAGCGGGGATACGAGGTCTCGGGACATTGTCGTAAGATTCCAGCTAGTCTGAACGCCATGTCATATCAGTCGCAGTACGGGCAAGCCCTCTTCATTCGAGAATTTGATAGTTCCCCGGCAGAAAAGCTAGACCGTGTCCGGCTGGTCAAGGAAGCCGGAGAGAATGCGAAGTACAGTGAAGCTTGGCTTCAGGGGCTGTTAATGAAGCAGCCGACTCTGTTGCCTGTTGGGCAGATTGAAGACAGCTTCTTGGGGCTAGTCCCGATCTGCATGGAACTACCGGTGGCTAGAGGCTTCCTCGATAATTTGTTCGTGACTCCTTCGGGCACATCGCACTCGTTGAGCGAAGCATGGAGGCAAGGCGCGAAGTGGTTGGCCAGATCATTGAGTATGCCAC
>CAZZZQ010000548.1:0-2986 GCA_964658405.1 uncultured Sphingomonas sp. | reverse complement strand
TCCCACTCCGACGCAGCATCGCTGCCATCCTCATACGCCAGATCGGTCGCAGCCCGATCCCCGAGAAAGAACAGATAGCCAAGCACCGGAACGCTGCTCCGCTGCTGCCCTTCGCCCAGCAACGCCGCAACCGGAACAGAAAGCAGTTGTCCCAGCAGATCGAGCATCGCGCATTCAATCGCCGTCTGCACATGCACCGTCGTCCGCAGATCGAAGGTCTGCTTCCCTCTTCCTTCCGCATCCAGGCTGGAAAACTGTCGCCCGATCGTCTGCAATACGTCCTGATACGCACCGATATTTTGTCCGACAACCAATGGACGAACGGCTTCCAGAACCTTGCGAATCTTCTCGCCGCCCGGAACTTCAGACACCCCGCTCGAACCGCTGCTGTCGGCCAGAATCACCAGGTTGCGGGTGAAATACGGCGCGTGCGCTCCGCTGAGATTCAGCAGCATGCTGTCTCGGCCGGCAACGGGAATCACACGCATCTCCGTTACGCGTGGTGTGGATTGCTTCATACATCCCCCATAAAACTTGACCCGCTGCTCTTGCAAGCTACTGCCAGGTTTCGTGACCTACTCGCCCTGAAAGCTACCTCTGCGCCGCAGACCGCAGCGTTGCGGCTACGTGACAGGCGTCGGATTGAAGAGCGCAAATTCGTTATGCAATCCCCAGTGATCGGCCCAGGTCTGCTTCCGTCCGCTGGCGACCTCGAGGATCATATGGAAGATCGCCTCGCCGACTTCCTCAATCGTCTGGTGTCCGGTTGCGATGGAACCTGCGTCGATGTCGATCAGATCGGACCAGCGTTCCGCCAGTGCAGTGCGCGACGCCACCTTGATCACCGGCGCCATCGCCAATCCATACGGCGTACCGCGGCCGGTCGTGAACACATGCATGTTCATCGAGGCCGCAAGCTGCAGCGTGCCACACACAAAGTCGCTCGCCGGTGTAGCGGCGAAGATCAGCCCTTTCGTCGCCACGCGCTCGCCCGGCCCATACACGCCGCGGATTCGAGTGGTGCCTGCCTTGGCGATCGAGCCCATCGCCTTCTCGACGATGTTCGCTAAGCCGCCGCGCTTGTTGCCCGGCGAAGGATTCGCGCTGCGATCGGCGGACCCGCGCTCGAGATACGCGTCGTACCAGGCCATCTCGCGCACCAGAGCCTGCGCCACCTGATCGTCGCAGGCTCGCGCCGTCAGCAGATGAATCGCATCCCGCACCTCGGTGACCTCAGAGAACATCACCGTCGCACCGGCGCGCACCAGCAGATCCGCAGCATAGCCCACAGCAGGATTCGCCGTTACGCCGGAGAAGGCATCGCTGCCGCCGCACTGCAGCCCTACAACCAGATCCGCTGCCGGCCGAGTCGTGCGTGTGCGGGCGTTCAATTGCGCCAGACGCTTCTCGGCCATGTCCAGAATGGCTGCGACCATGTCGCCAAAACTGTGATGCTGCTCGTCCTGCAGCCGGACGATATACGGCTGCTCCGAAAGAATGGGCAACGCTGAGACCGGAAGCATCTGCGTCGGCTGAAGCTTCTCGCAGCCCAGACTCACCACCAGCGGAGCGCCGGCCAGGTTCGGATTGAGGCTGAGATTGCGCAGCGTGCGAATCGGAATCTCTGCGCCAGGAGCATGGATCGCAACCCCGCAGCCGTAGTTGTGAGTGATCGCGATGACGTCGTCCACGTTGGGATACTTCAGAAGCAGCTCTGCCTTGATCTTCTTCACGGCATAATCGACCGTCGCTGCGACACACTGCACCGTCGTACTGATGCCGAGAATGTTTTTGGTTCCCACGGAGCCATCGTCATTCAGGAACCCTTCAAAGGTGAAGCCGTCCAACGGAGCAAGATCACGTTCGATTCCATCACTGAGCGCAATCCCGTCGAGCGCCGGCGCTTCGGGGAGCGAGAGGATCCCTTCATGCACCCAGCTTCCGCGGCGGATATCCTGCTCGGCGTGACCGATGGTGACTCCGTAGCGCGTCACCGGATCGCCGCAGGTGATATCGATCAGCGCCACCTTATGCGCTTCGGGCACAGCTTCCAGCAACGTAACGCCGGACACGAAGACGGTCCCGGCAGGCAAGCCGCCCTCGTTGACGACGATGGCTACGTTGTCTGCGGGATGCACTTTGATGTAGAGCGGCTGTTGTTTCGACCTATTCATAAAATCCGCATCCTTACTACTTCTCATAGCAGATACTGCAGCGCGCTCGAGTTGCTTACGGCTGCTGCAACGTGCCGTCCACGACGCGCCACAAGGCAAGCGGATTCTCAGGCTGCAGCGCTTCGGGAAGTAGAGCTGCTGGAAAGTTCTGGTAGCAGACCGGGCGCAGGAAACGCTCGATGGCCATTCCTCCCACCGAAGTCGCGCGGCTGTCGGAGGTGGATGGAAACGGTCCGCCATGAACCATCGCGTGCGACACTTCCACACCTGTCGGAAAGCCGTTGATCAGGATGCGGCCCGCTTTGCGTTCCAGGATCGGAAGCAGACGTTGCGCCAGAGGAAGATCCGCATCGACCATGTGCAAGGTCGCTGTGAGTTGACCTTCCAGAGCCTCGGCCAGGGCGATCATCTCGGCCTCGGACGAGCACGCGACGAGCAACGCCGTCGCACCGAAGACCTCCTCGGCCAACTGCGGTTCGTCGAGGATCGATTGAGCAGAGGTCGCAAAAAGTGTTGCCTGCGCGGAGCACGCTGCGGTCGATGCGCGCTGCCCTTCCGCCAACTGCTCGACAGCGGACGCACGTTGCAGTGCTTCGACCCCGTGAAGAAAAGCCGCATGGATCCCGCCGTTGAGCATCGTACCCGGAGCCGCAGCTCCGACGGCCTCGCTCGCAGCGCTGGAGAAGGCCGCGAAGTCCGGTCCTGCTAATCCCAGCACAAGGCCCGGCTTGGTGCAGAACTGTCCCACGCCGAGCGTGATGGAGCCGACCAGATTTTTCGCGATGCTTGCGCCGCCGGCAGACAGCGCTCCA